>NZ_LFHY01000012.1:0-298005 GCF_001660175.1 Escherichia sp. B1147 | reverse complement strand
CCCTAAAGCAGACTGACAGACATCACAAATCCCCGGGTGGGGACTTGTGTATAAGAGACAGCCTCCCGGAGGGGGCTAGTAGTTCCAGCGATAACGCTGCAAGTCGATTTGCCCACTTCCTGATACCATCACACCTTCTGCCAGCAAGGCCTGGCGCTGGCGCTGTAAATCTGGACCGGTTAATGAGATTGTGCCGTGGCGATTAACTACCCGGTGCCAGGGCAACGTGCTACCTTCGGGCAGGCGCTTTAACACACCGCCAACCTGGCGCGCGGCACGGGGCGAGCCTGCCAGTTTCGCGACATCGCCGTAAGTAGTGACATACCCTTCGGGAATAGCGGCTACGATTTGCCACACGCGTTGGGGAAATGAATCTTCTTTTTCCATCTTTTCTTCCTGAGATAATTTTTCAGCATAATCTGGAAAAACGCCCGAGTGAAGCCGCATTGCGCAAGAAACCAGCATCTGGCACGCAATGGGTTGCAATTAGCAGGGGCAGCAGTGATAATGCGCCTGCGCGTTGGTTCTCAACGCTCTCAATGGGGGCTCTGTTGGTTCTCCCGCAACGCTACTCTGTTTACCAGGTCAGGTCCGGAAGGAAGCAGCCAAGGCAGATGACGCGTGTGCCGGGATGTAGCTGGCAGGGCCCCCACCCATTTCTGCCTTCCCACCGTTTCGTCAAAAAATCTCAATGTGGCTAAACTTTAACCACGACTGATGCCGCAAGAATTTTCTGGCTGCGCAGTACGCTTCGGAGGTATGTCTGATGAAGTATGTTGATGGTTTTGTGGTTGCTGTTCCTGCCGACAAAAAGGATGCCTATCGGGAAATGGCCGCAAAGGCCGCGCCGCTGTTTAAAGAGTTTGGCGCCCTGCGCATTGTTGAATGCTGGGCCAGCGATGTACCGAATGGCAAAGTGACCGATTTTCGCATGGCGGTCAAAGCGGAAGAGAATGAGGAAGTGGTTTTTAGCTGGATTGAATACCCTTCAAAAGAGGTCCGCGACGCTGCCAATCAGAAGATGATGTCAGACCCACGGATGAAAGAGTTTGGTGAGTCCATGCCGTTTGATGGTAAACGAATGATCTACGGTGGGTTCGAGTCAATCATCGACGAGTAGCGTGACGGGCTGTGCGGCGTGCCGCCAGCCCTAAAATTCACAGATGGTGTTCTGCCCAGCGTACAAACTCCTCTTTCGGTAATGCTTTGCTGTACAACCACCCCTGGCCGTAATGCACGCCATGCTGGCGTAGCCACTCTTCCTGTTTGCTGGTTTCGATCCCTTCCGCCACCATTTTAAGTTTCAGCGTTTTTGCCATTTCGATGATATGCGGTGTGACATTTTTATATTCCAGCGCATCAACGAAGGATTTATCGATCTTCAGAATATCGACATCCAAATCCTGCAAATAACTTAAGCTCGAATAACCGGTACCAAAATCATCAAGATAAATTTCATGACCAACCTGCCGATATCGGGAGATTACCGGGGCGCTGATTTTGGGATCGGCAAACTCGCGTTCGGTCAGTTCAAGAGCGATCTGTCTGGGGTTGACCTGGTAGTGATTGATCATTTCACGCAGCAATTGCGGGATTTTTTCCGAAGTGAGCACAGTGGATTCAAGATTGATCGAAATATGCTGCTGCGGATGCTGACGCAGCCAGTCGCCCATATCTTCAAACACCGTTTTTATAATATGCAGAGTCAGAGATTCTGACAGGCCAGTTTGTTGCGCCAGCGGGATAAAACTATCCGGTGACAACCAGCTACCGTCTGTCTGCGGCCAGCGCGCCAGCGCTTCGGCCCCGACAATCTTTCCATTTGATAATGAGATAATAGGCTGATAGTGCACGCAAATATCGCGGTTTTCGATAGCATCCTGCAGGCGATGATGCGGTGACTGGATACGGCGTAAAATCCGCAGAACGAACATTGCCGCCAGTAGGCCAATTAACAATCCGACAGGCAACCAGATAAAGACCTGCCGATACCAGCCTTTTTGTAATGTTTTTGTCGAAGTCCATGTGATGATGGAAATGTTCATCTCAGGGAGAGGCAGGATATCGTAAATGATTCCATTCTTTTCGATGTGTTCACCCGGTGTTTTTTGTAGCTGGGTAATAATTCCCTGGGCTATTTCGTCACTGCTGGTAATGATAATGTTATGCGCATTGCCAATAATCGCGGCATCAATTTGCCACGAGCTATAAGGAATCACATCTATAAACGAGGCTGGGTCAATCATCACTATGTAATGTGCAGTTCCCATAGCGACCATGTAGCGGATAATACCTAAATCGTTGTGCGAGGTTAACCATACCCGATAACCATCGTTCGATATTTTACCTGGCTCGGGGAAGGTATCAGGCGGACTTTCATGTTCCAGAGAAGAGCATTGAGGAACGTTGTTATCGACATAGACCACTTCCTGAATATAGCGATAGCTATAAGATACCCGGCGCATTTCCATTAAATGAGCCTCGCTACAGGCTGCGCCTCGCCATTTTTCCAGTTTTTGTAGTGCATCTTTCCCTTGCGACGCCACTTTGTTGGCGCGAATAGCGACGCGGGATGAGTAGGTATGCAGCTCCTCAACAAATGACGTTTCTACCTGTTGATGAGCCAGCCAGACGCTTAAGCCCACAGGCAGAAGAACGGAAAGGATCAGTACTCCTGAAATTAGGCTGACCAGATGTCGTGTTCTCACCAGCATGTCCTTATTTACGCAGTGTAGGGAAAGTATATCCGATAGCGAATAAGGGCATGCAAAAGATAAGTGATGCGGGGTAGTTTCGTTAAATGAGTTGTGGCAACGATTGTTGTCAATTCACCAGGCGCGGATGTTTACGCCTGGTGAGGGCGATACAATTTATGAAGTCGCTTCGGTGCGGGCGAGTGTGAAAATATCGTAAAAGGACAACTCACCTTTACGAGCGATCATTTTCTGCAGCTGTTCTTTGTGAATGTTCGCGACACGCGGCGAATTCAGAATAGCGTCGACCAATGCAGTAGGAACAAAGCGTGTATTGTACCATTCGCCGTTGTAGCAAACCCGGAAATCCAGAACGTCGATATCTTCGTAATGGTAACGCGGATAAACGTCAAAAAAGAAGAAACCGTTAAGCAGGATGAACAATACCACCAGGAGCCAGACTGAACCAACCAGCGTTTCAGACTGTAACATCACAGCCAGAGTGGCAAAAAAAGCGGCATACATGCCGATAAACAGCCCCGGATGTTTACGGATAAAACTGATACTAAAGCGAGGTTTGTTATCGCGTTTTTCGTGTGCATTCAGTGTATCAATTGTTTCGGTCAGCAGGCGTTGTATTTCAGTCATCTTTTGCCTTTGTGGTATCTGTAACTTTTCAGGGAACACCCTATTTTAACGAGGGAATACTATGATGAAAGTAACAGATTAACCACAATTTTGCATAACAGTTGCAACTATGGTTACAGTTTTTTAATGACAGTGGCCGGGTTACCGCCTACCACAACGTTAGCCGGAACATCTTTTGTGACGACGGCGCCAGAGGCCACCACGACGTTATCACCAATGGTCACACCAGGGTTGATGACAGCACGTCCGCCAATCCAGACGTTATTGCCGATTGTCACCGGTTTCCCCAGTTCAGCGCCACTATTACGTTCTGCCGGGTCGACAGGGTGCGTTGCGGTATAAATATGAACACCTGGTGCCAACATGCAATTATCACCGATACGAATCGGGCAGACATCGAGCATCACGCAATCGAAGTTGGCGTAAAACCCTTTGCCCAAAAAAATGTTATAGCCATAGTCGCAGCGAAAAGAGGGCTCAATATAAGCATCTGCTACCTGGCCGAATAAATCGGTGAGAATTTTCTGGCGTAATGTTTGTTCTTCCGGTGCGGAATGATTGTATTGGTGAATAAGCTGACGAGCGCGCAAGCGATCGCGAGATAACTCCTCATCTGCCGAGCGATACAACTCACCAGCAATCATCTTTTCTTTTTCTGTGCTCATTACTGACCTCCTGTTGCTGAAAATGCGGCAACACGGTAATGCGAAAAGTCAGTTAAGAGAACGTTCCCGTTTCCCGAGTGTGACGAAGGTCACATGCAGTATGCTTTCATTGCGAATAATATAATAATGTTAATAAACAGTCTGTTACATCTTCGAATGTCTGCTATTTAATTACCGAATAAATTTCCATACAGAGGAGGGGATCTTGTCGTACAGTTTATTCATGGTCAATTCTGCGAGGCGGTGATCTGCGGCTGAGTAAAATACCGCCAGTTCATTATCTGATAATTCGTATTTATTTTTCTCGATAACACGCTCAAGCGTGTCAATTGTCTGGCAACGACGCAGACGCATCAAATAATCGGTTTTCGTTAAAGGTTTATCGGACATACTTCTACCCATGGTTGTAATAATTCTAACAAGATAATCTCGCAGGATTCTCTTTAGTGGCATTCACAAAACAACGGAACAATCGGTTACCTGACTTCCGCCATTTCTGGAGATCCTGCATATTAATACCATAACTACTGAACAACATAAAGGTGTCGTCCAGATATTCATCTATCTGCTCAATGAGCTTATTGTCTTCATTATACTTAATTTTGTAATTAAGTGCGAAGGTTGCTATATGCTCAATGAGTTCATTAAGCTGCAGATTGATGGCCGAGGTAGGGTCGTTAACCCAACCATGGTTACTTTCTTCAAGGTTTGCAAGACAGTCATGATACAAGGTTTCGCAGAGAAATTTAAGCTGCGCGATATCATGTCTTTTTGGTGAGTATTCATCCATAACGCGTCCCCCTTCTTAGCGGTTGAACTAATGGACACCTTTTGGGATGGAAAACTTACAAACCTGGCCTTGCCCTCTCACTTGTTAGATTAACTATAAGCTACTCTTTGGCGGTTTTCATCGTATTATTACGAAAAATTACAATTAGGAGGAAGAGAGGGAAAAAAGGCTCTCTTCCTCATTCCAGCGTCGACGACGTAATGGCTAAAGCACTTTGTCTGATGCTATTCATAACATAACGTAATCAGGATGTTTGAGAGTGATTAAATGGTCTGACGATTTGTCACACTAATACCCAAGATTACTCTGATTATGATGTAATTGACATGAACAAATAAAGAATTGCCGCAAATAATTAAGAATAGCCTCTAGATGCCTGGGGGTTATTAAATCCATCGGTACTACTTAATATAAATTAACTAACAATAAGTATTTTTTATGAATTTTATGCGGTGTTAAAACTAACTTACGTTTGAAATCATTAACTATAAACATTTCGACATTAAGATTACGTGTATAAAAAAGGCCGCTTGCGCGGCCTTAGTGATTACGACGTTAATCAGTGATGATCGACTGTATGGCTATGTTCGATATCTTCATTTTTGCGGCTAAAGCGGCGGCGAACCACCACGAAGAACACCGGAACGAAGAAGATCGCCAGTACCGTTGCGGTCACCATCCCGCCCATTACACCGGTACCAACTGCGTTCTGCGCGCCGGAACCTGCACCAGTACTGATAACCAGCGGCATAACACCGAGGATAAATGCCAGCGAGGTCATCAGGATCGGACGTAAACGCATCCGCACCGCATCAAGCGTCGCTTCAATCAGACCTTTCCCTTCTTTATCCATCAAGTCTTTGGCGAATTCGACGATAAGTATCGCGTTCTTCGCCGACAACCCAATGGTTGTGAGCAGGCCCACCTGGAAGTAAACGTCGTTGGTCAGGCCGCGGAAGGTGGCTGCCAGCAATGCACCGATAACCCCCAGCGGAACCACCAGCATAACGGAGAACGGAATCGACCAACTCTCGTACAATGCTGCCAGACACAGGAACACGACAATCAACGAAATCGCATACAGCGACGGCGCCTGGTTGCCGGAGAGACGTTCCTGATAGGACATCCCCGTCCAGTCGTAACCAACACCGGTAGGCAGTTTGCTCGCCAGTTGTTCCATCAGCGCCATTGCCTCACCGGTACTCTTACCTGGTGCAGCCTGGCCTAAGATCTCCATGGATGGCAGGCCGTTGTAACGTTCCAGACGCGGCGAACCGTACTCCCAACGCGAAGAGGAGAATGCCGAGAACGGCACCATCTGGCCATCAGCAGCACGCACATACCAGTTGCCAATATCTTCCGGCAGCATGCGGTATTTTGCTTCTGACATGACGTAAACTTTCTTCACACGACCGCGGTCGATAAAGTCGTTCACGTAGCTGCCGCCCCATGCAGCGCCCAGAGTGGTGTTAATGTCGTTGATAGAAACACCCAGCGCCTGAGCTTTTTCCTGGTCGATATCAATCTTAAACTGTGGCGTATCTTCCAGACCGTTCGGACGCACGCTGGTCAGCAGATCAGGATGCTTCGCTGCTTCGCCCAGCAACTGGTTACGTGCCTGAGTCAGTTTTTCGTGACCGAGGCCAGCCTGGTCAATCAACTCAAAGTCGAAGCCGGTTGCCGTACCCAGTTCCACAATCGCAGGCAGGTTAAAGGCGAAGACCATCGCATCTTTAATTTGCGAGAAGGCGCGCGTCGCACGCATGGTAATCGCTTCAACTTTGTTTTCATCACCCGGACGATCAGCCCAGTCCTTCAACGAAACGAACGCAATACCGGTGTTCTGACCACGTCCCGCAAAGCCGAAGCCGTTAACGGCGAATACCGACTCAACGTTATTCTTCTCTTTGGTCAGATAGTAATCCGTCACCTCATTGAGCACTTTCTGCGTACGTTCCTGCGTCGCACCCGCTGGCAGTTGGACCATGGTCATAAATACACCCTGGTCTTCATCTGGCAAGAAGGAGCTTGGCAGACGTATAAACAGATACGCCATGCCAACCACAATGATCAGATACAGCACCAGATAACGCCCCGTACTGCGCAGAATACCGCCTACGCTGTCGGTGTAGTGGTGCGTGCTCTTCTCGAACATGCGGTTAAACCAGCCGAAGAAGCCTTTTTTGCCTTCGCCGTGATCGCCTTTAGCGATAGGTTTCAGCATAGTGGCACAAAGTGCCGGAGTCAGGATCAACGCTACCAGCACTGACAGTGCCATTGCCGAAACAATGGTAATGGAGAACTGACGATAGATTGCACCAGTAGAGCCGCCGAAGAAGGCCATCGGGATGAATACCGCCGACAGCACCATCGCGATACCCACCAGTGCGCCCTGAATCTGCCCCATTGATTTACGTGTGGCTTCTTTCGGCGGCAGACCTTCTTCCGCCATCACACGTTCAACGTTTTCTACCACAACGATGGCGTCATCCACCAACAGGCCGATGGCGAGCACCATCCCGAACATTGTTAGCGTGTTTATCGAGAAGCCAAAGGCGGCAAGGACGGCAAAGGTCCCCAGCAATACCACCGGTACGGCAATGGTCGGAATCAGCGTCGCGCGGAAGTTCTGCAGGAACAGATACATTACCAGGAACACGAGGATGATCGCTTCGACCAGCGTTTTAACCACTTCGTGAATGGAGATTTTCACGAATGGCGTCGTGTCGTACGGATAAACGATTTTCAGACCTGACGGGAAGAATGGTTCCATCTTCGCCAGTTCAGCACGGATTGCCGCAGCGGTTTCCAGCGCGTTCGCACCGGTCGCCAGCTTGATACCCAGACCAGAAGCCGGTTGTCCGTTAAATTCCGCGATGATGTCGTAGTTCTCGCCACCCAGCTCAATCTTCGCCACATCACGCAGCAGCACGCGGGAACCATCCTGATTTACTTTCAGCAGAATTTTGCCGAACTCTTCAGTAGAGGTCAGACGCGTCTGAGCAATAATAGAGGCGTTAAGCTGCTGGCCTTTCACCGGCGGTGTACCGCCGAGCTGACCAGCTGCAACCTGGGCGTTCTGTGCTTTGATAGCGGTAATGACATCAACCGGCGTTAGCTGGTATTTGTTCAACTCATTCGGATTCATCCAGATACGCATCGCGTACTGTGAACCGAACAGCTGAACGTCACCAACGCCCGACGTACGGCTAATGGCATCTTTCATGTTCGCCGCCACGTAGTCGGAGATATCTTCCTGCGTCATGGTGCCGTCGGTGTTGATAACGCCGACAACCATCAGGAAGCTGCTGGAAGATTTCTCAACGCTCACCCCTTGCTGCTGTACTTCTTGCGGCAGCAACGGCATCGCCAGTTGCAGTTTGTTCTGCACCTGAACCTGCGCGATATCCGCATCAGTACCAGACTCAAAGGTCAGGGTGATTTGCACAGTACCCGTGGAGTCACTGTTAGAAGACATATACATCAGGTTATCGATACCGTTCATATTCTGTTCGATAACCTGTGTCACCGTGTCCTGCACTGTTTTCGCATCAGCGCCGGGGTAGGAGGCGGAGATCGTGACCGCCGGTGGTGCAATCGTAGGATATTGCGCCACCGGCAGTTTGAGGATCGCCAGCCCCCCTGCCAACATGATAATGATGGCGATCACCCACGCAAAAATCGGGCGATCGATAAAGAAATTAGGCATGTCTTAACGGCTCCTGTTTAAGTTAAGACTTGGACTGTTCAGGCTGAGTACCGCTTGCGGCTTGCTGGTTATTATCAGCGGTAACTTCTTGTGCTTTTACCTGGACACCAGGACGCACTTTCTGCAGCCCACTTATTACTACGCGATCGCCTGCTTTCAGACCTTCTGTCACCAGCCACTTATCGCCGATGGCCTGGCTTGCAACGATTGGACGGGTTTCCACTTTGTCATCCGCGCCAACCACCAGTACGGTAGCTTCGCCGCGCGGCGTACGGGTTACGCCCTGTTGCGGGACCAAAATGGCGTTTGGATTAAGCCCTTCTTCCAGACGGGCGCGCACGAACATACCCGGCAGCAGAGTGTGATCCGGGTTCGGGAAGATCGCGCGTAAAGTGATAGAACCGGTGGTCTGATCAACAGTCACATCAGAGAACTCCAGCGTACCGTCCTGCGGGAACTTAATGCCGTCACTGGTGATCAGCGAGACTTTGGCTTTGCCGTTTTCTTGTTTCAGCGTACCGTTTGCCAGCTCCTGTTTCAGACGCAGGAAGTCGTTGCTGGACTGGGTAACATCCACATAGATAGGATCAAGTTGCTGCACAGTCGCCAGCGCAGTCGCCTGACCGTTTTGCACCAATGCGCCTTCCGTCACGTTCGATTTACCAATACGGCCAGTGATAGGAGAGGTGACTTTGGTGTAAGCCAGATTGATCCGCGCGGTTTCAACAGCCGCTTTCGCCGCAGTAACAGCAGCATTTGCCTGTTGTGCATCAGCCAGCGCCTGATCGTACTCTTGCTTACTGATGTACTGAGTACCCAGCAGTTTCTGGTAACGATTAACAGTCAGTTGCGCGATATTGGCAGCAGCCTGCGCTTTCGCCAGATCGCCTTTTGCACTGTCGTACGCCGCCTGGTAGGTAGCAGGATCAATCTGATAAAGAGAGACACCTGCCTGGATGTCGCTACCCTCTTTGAAATTACGCTTCAGGATAATCCCGCTAACTTGAGGACGAACTTCTGCGATCCGGAAAGCACTGGTGCGGCCCGGAAGCTCGGTTGTGATCTGCAGAGGTTCAGTTTTGACTGTTACTACCCCAACGGCGGGCATCTGCTGGCCACCTTGTTGGGCCTGTTTGTCGTCACATCCTGTAAGCGCTAAGCTGCCTGAGAGCATCAGAACGATCGCCAGAGGCGTAAACCCTCTGTTTTTGTTCATATGTAAACCTCGAGTGTCCGATTTCAAATTGGTCAATGGTCAAAAGTCGATAAACCCATTGCTGCGTTTATATTATCGTCGTGCTATGGTACATACATTCATAAATGTATGTAAATCTAACGCCTGTAAATTCACTAACATATGGCACGAAAAACCAAACAAGAAGCGCAAGAAACGCGTCAACACATCCTCGATGTGGCGCTACGTCTTTTCTCACAGCAGGGGGTATCATCCACCTCACTGGGAGAGATTGCAAAAGCGGCAGGCGTTACGCGCGGTGCAATCTACTGGCATTTTAAAGACAAGTCGGATTTGTTCAGTGAGATCTGGGAGCTGTCAGAATCCAATATTGGTGAACTAGAGCTTGAGTATCAGGCAAAATTCCCTGACGATCCACTCTCAGTTTTAAGAGAAATACTAATTCATGTGCTTGAATCGACGGTGACAGAAGAACGGCGTCGATTATTGATGGAGATTATATTCCACAAATGCGAATTTGTCGGAGAAATGGCTGTTGTCCAACAGGCACAACGTAATCTCTGTCTGGAAAGTTATGAACGTATTGAGCAAACGTTAAGACATTGTATTGAAAAGAAATTATTGCCTACCGATTTAATGACGCGCCGTGCGGCGATAATAATGCGCGGTTATATTTCCGGCCTGATGGAAAACTGGCTGTTTGCACCGCAATCTTTTGATCTCAAAAAAGAAGCGCGCGATTACGTTGCCATTTTGTTGGAAATGTATCTCCTTTGCCCGACCCTGCGTACCCCCGCAGTCAACGAAAAATCCTGAATCAGACTCCAGGATTTATCCTGGACATTTTCGCTGTTGCTATTCTGACTCTCTACGCCGTGATATTCTAGCCGCCCGACTAGTTCAGGTCGTTCTTCAGGTTCAGAAACCTTCATTCATCATGACTATGTTCCAGTATTACAAACGATCACGGCATTTTGTTTTTTCAGCATTTATTGCTTTTGTTCTTGTCTTGTTATGCCAGAACACAGCGTTTGCACGGGCGTCATCGAATGGTGATCTACCGACGAAAGCAGACCTGCAGGCACAACTTGACTCACTTAATAAACAAAAAGATCTTTCTGCCCAGGACAAACTGGTGCAGCAAGATATTACTGACACGTTAGCTACCCTCGAGAAAATCGATCGCGTAAAAGACGAAACGGTGCAATTACGGCAAAAAGTTGCTGAAGCGCCAGAGAAAATGCGGCAAGCGACCGCAGCGTTAACTGCGCTTAACGATGTGGATAACGACGAAGAAACCCGCAAAATTCTGAGTACGCTCTCGTTGCGCCAGTTGGAGTTACGTGTCTCCCAGGCGCTGGACGATTTGCAGAATGCACAAAACGATCTGGCTTCTTATAACAGCCAGTTAGTTTCGTTACAGACGCAGCCTGAACGCGTGCAAAATGCGATGTATACCGCCTCGCAGCAGCTGCAACAAATTCGCAGCCGCCTGGATGGAACCGAGGTTGGCGAAGCCGCCTTACGCCCCAGTCAGAAAGTGTTACTGCAGGCACAGCAGGCTTTGCTGAATGCCGAGATTGACCAACAGCGTAAAAGCCTGGAAGGGAACACCGTCTTACAGGACACCCTGCAAAAGCAGCGTGATTACGTGACGGCGAACAGTGCGCGTCTTGAGCATCAGCTACAACTGTTGCAGGAGGCGGTGAACAGCAAGCGCCTGACATTAACCGAAAAAACGGCGCAGGAAGCTGTTACCCCGGATGAAGCTGCGCGTATTCAGGCTAATCCGTTGGTGAAGCAGGAGCTGGAAATAAACCAGCAATTAAGCCAGCGTCTGATTACCGCTACCGAAAACGGTAATGTCCTGATGCAGCAAAACATCAAAGTCAAAAACTGGCTGGAGCGGGCGCTGCAATCGGAACGTAATATCAAAGAACAGATTTCTGTCCTGAAGGGCAGTCTATTACTGTCGCGCATCCTCTATCAGCAACAACAAACGCTGCCCTCGGCGGATGAACTGGAAAATATGACCAACCGCATCGCGGACTTGCGTCTCGAACAGTTTGAAGTCAACCAGCAGCGTGACGCGCTGTTCCAGAGCGATGCGTTCGTCAGCAAGCTGGAAGAAGGTCACGCCAACGAAGTCAACGGCGAAGTTCACGATGCGTTATTGCAAGTGGTTGATATGCGTCGCGAACTGTTAGATCAGCTTAACAAACAGTTGGGTAACCAGCTGATGATGGCCATTAATCTGCAAATCAACCAGCAGCAGTTAATGAGCGTATCGAAAAACCTGAAATCCATCCTGACTCAGCAAATCTTTTGGGTGAACAGTAACCGTCCGATGGACTGGGACTGGATCAAAGGGTTCCCGCAAAGCCTGAAAGATGAATTTAAGTCGATGAAAATCACGGTGAACTGGGAAAAAGCCTGGCCTGCCGTCTTTATCGCTTTTCTCGCCGGTTTGCCGCTGCTGTTGATTGCCGGGCTGATCCACTGGCGTTTGGGGTGGCTGAAAGCGTATCAACAAAAGCTGGCTTCGGCTGTGGGATCTCTTCGTAACGACAGCCAGCTCAACACACCAAAAGCGATTCTTATCGACCTGATCCGCGCACTGCCGGTATGCCTGATTATTCTCGCTGTTGGCCTGATTCTGCTGACTATGCAGCTCAACATCAGTGAATTATTGTGGTCGTTCAGCAAAAAACTGGCGATTTTCTGGCTGGTGTTTGGCCTGTGCTGGAAAGTGCTGGAGAAAAACGGTGTTGCCGTGCGTCACTTCGGCATGCCGGAACAGCAGACCAGCCACTGGCGTCGGCAAATTGTCCGCATCAGCCTCGCGTTGCTGCCAATCCATTTCTGGTCTGTGGTGGCAGAACTCTCCCCGCTGCATCTGATGGATGATGTGCTGGGGCAGGCGATGATTTTCTTTAACTTGCTGCTGATTGCCTTCCTGGTGTGGCCGATGTGCCGCGAAAGCTGGCGTGATAAAGAGTCGCACACCATGCGTCTGGTCACCATTACCGTGCTGTCGATTATCCCGATTGCGCTGATGGTGCTGACCGCTACGGGTTATTTTTACACCACGCTGCGCCTCTCCGGGCGTTGGATCGAAACTGTTTATCTGGTGATCATCTGGAACCTGCTGTACCAGACCGTACTGCGCGGCTTAAGCGTGGCGGCACGGCGTATCGCCTGGCGCCGTGCGCTGGCGCGTCGACAGAATCTGGTGAAAGAGGGCGCAGAAGGTGCCGAACCGCCGGAAGAACCCACCATTGCACTGGAGCAGGTTAACCAGCAGACGTTGCGTATAACTATGTTGCTGATGTTTGCGCTGTTCGGTGTCATGTTCTGGGCAATTTGGTCCGATTTGATAACCGTGTTCAGCTATCTCGACAGCATAACCCTGTGGCATTACAACGGCACTGAAGCCGGGGCTGCGGTGGTGAAAAACGTCACCATGGGTAGCCTGCTGTTTGCGATTATTGCATCGATGGTTGCCTGGGCGCTGATCCGCAACCTGCCAGGTTTGCTGGAAGTACTGGTGCTGTCGCGCCTGAACATGCGCCAGGGGGCATCGTATGCCATCACCACTATCCTGAACTACATCATTATTGCCGTGGGTGCGATGACAGTGTTTGGGTCGCTTGGTGTGTCGTGGGATAAACTCCAGTGGCTGGCGGCGGCATTATCTGTAGGTCTGGGTTTTGGTTTACAAGAGATCTTCGGTAACTTCGTCTCTGGTTTGATCATCCTGTTCGAACGCCCGGTGCGCATTGGCGATACGGTCACTATCGGTACGTTCTCCGGAACGGTCAGTAAGATCCGTATTCGTGCGACGACTATTACGGACTTCGATCGCAAAGAGGTGATCATCCCGAACAAAGCGTTCGTAACCGAGCGTCTGATCAACTGGTCGTTAACCGACACCACCACGCGTCTGGTGATCCGCCTGGGCGTGGCCTACGGTTCCGATCTGGAAAAAGTCCGCAGAGTACTGCTGCAGGCGGCGACTGAGCATCCAAGGGTGATGCACGAACCAATGCCGGAAGTCTTCTTTACGGCATTTGGCGCCAGCACCCTGGATCACGAACTGCGCCTGTACGTTCGTGAACTGCGGGATCGTAGCCGCACCGTCGATGAGCTGAACCGTACTATCGATCAGTTGTGCCGTGAAAACGACATCAACATTGCCTTTAACCAGCTTGAAGTGCATCTGCACAACGAGAAGGGCGATGAAGTGACGGAAGTGAAACGTGACTACAAAGGTGATGATCCGACGCCCGCGGTAGGGTAATAACGAAAGGGGCGGCATTTAGCCGCCCCCGATAATGCTGACAAAGTGCGCGTTGTTCATGCCGGATGCGGCGTGGCTACCTTGTCCGGCCTACAAAACAGCGAAAATTCAATATATTGCAGGAGTGGTGTAGGCCTGATAAGCGTAGCGCATCAGGCAATTTTGCGTTTACCAGCAATCAGAGGGCGGCATCTGGCTGCCCCATTTATTTATCACTTTTCGTCTCATCATCGCGCGTTAATTTCTTTTCATAATCACGCTTTACAATATCCAGCGCACGCAGCACGGTGCTTGCAGGGATCTGATTTTCCTCCAGCAGCACAATTAAATCGACGGCCAGTTTGACATCGTCAGGGGCATTTTCCAGTGACATACTTTCTCCATTGTTAGCGGGTTAAACGCGCTAACCTGTTTTCGATTTTTTCCAGTGCATGACGGCACCGCGCCAGACGGGCCTCATAAGCTTCCACTTCACGATGCAGCGTTTGCTGTTCAATGAGATCGGTCGCCCGCGCCAGACGGGCTTTACGTTCGGCAACCATCTCACGTAGCCGCCTCTCAAATTCCTGATGCTGAATACGTTTACGCTGCCAGCGGGCAATTTTGGGTGGTGCGCTATCCCACTCGCGTAGCGACCAGGCTGCGGCCTCACGCGCTATAGCCTCCAGTTGCGCCGCCAGATGTTCTGCCAGCCAGGCGACTTGCGGCAGTTGCTGTTGCTCAACAGCATGGCGAAGCGCGGACAAATTATCTCCCGCTTCTTCCAGGCACGCCTGTAACGTTGTCGCACGGGTCTGAAAAAGATGCCTGTCGAAACGGGCGCTTAACGTGCCGAACTGCGACACCGGGGCGCAACGCTGGCGCAGCGTAGCAAGCTGACTTTCCAGTTTTTCCAGCAGCAGGGCAGTTTTCACGATAAGACCTCAATGAAAATGATAATTGTTATGCTAAAGTAGCCACTCTGTATGCTGACTACTCATAATATGCAACGAATCATTTTAATCATCATTGGCTGGCTGGCGGTAGTGTTGGGTACGCTGGGCGTGGTATTACCGGTATTGCCGACTACGCCATTTATCCTGCTGGCTGCCTGGTGCTTTGCCCGTTCATCGCCGCGCTTCCACGCCTGGTTGCTGTACCGCTCATGGTTTGGCAGCTATTTACGCTTCTGGCAGAAATATCATGCGATGCCACGTGGTGCAAAGCCTCGGGCGATATTCATTATTTTACTGACTTTTGCGATTTCACTTTGGTTCGTTCATATGACGTGGGTGCGGATTCTGTTATTGGTGATCCTCGGCTGTTTGCTGATTTTTATGTGGCGAATCCCGGTGATTGATGAAAAGCAATAAAAACGGCAAAGCACAACAATCGCTGTTGCAATTATCGCCCGCAGCCAGTACATTCTGGCGTTTTCGAGCACAGGCGCAGGCGGTCAAAGGTTAAACAACTGTTACTTTTGACTCGTTTAAAACGCGCCGTGAGTACCACCGTAACAAGCAGGCATACACTTATGACCGCGACTGCACAGCAGCTTGAGTATCTCAAAAATAGCATCAAAAGCATTCAGGACTACCCGAAACCCGGCATTCTTTTCCGCGATGTCACCAGCTTACTGGAAGACCCGAAAGCTTACGCTCTCAGCATCGATTTACTGGTTGAGCGTTACAAAAATGCGGGTATTACCAAAGTTGTCGGCACTGAAGCTCGTGGCTTCTTGTTCGGCGCTCCGGTAGCACTGGGTCTGGGCGTTGGTTTTGTGCCAGTACGTAAACCGGGCAAACTGCCGCGCGAAACTATCAACGAATCTTACGAACTGGAATACGGCACCGATAAGCTGGAAATCCACGTTGATGCCATTAAACCTGGCGACAAAGTGCTGGTGGTTGATGATTTGCTGGCAACAGGCGGCACCATTGAAGCGACTGTGAAACTGATCCGTCGCCTGGGTGGTGAAGTCACTGATGCTGCGTTCATCATTAATCTGTTCGATCTTGGCGGCGAACAGCGCCTCGAAAAGCAGGGCATTACCTGTTATAGCCTTGTCCCGTTCCCGGGCCATTAATTTTCGCCAGCCCACGTCATGGGCAGCACAAGTTGTACATTCAGCCTCGCCGTTCTGACGGGGCTGTGTTAGCATTACCCCTTCGTGAATCCACCTTCCAGCGTTTCAGAGCCTGCCAATGAGTTATCAGGTCTTAGCCCGAAAATGGCGCCCACAAACCTTTGCTGACGTCGTCGGCCAGGAACATGTGCTGACCGCACTGGCGAACGGCTTGTCGTTAGGGCGTATTCATCATGCTTATCTTTTTTCCGGCACCCGTGGCGTCGGAAAAACCTCTATCGCCCGACTGCTGGCGAAGGGGCTAAACTGCGAAACCGGCATTACCGCGACGCCGTGCGGCGTATGTGATAATTGTCGTGAAATCGAGCAAGGGCGCTTTGTCGATTTGATTGAAATCGACGCCGCCTCGCGCACTAAAGTTGAAGACACTCGCGACCTGCTGGATAACGTTCAGTACGCTCCGGCGCGTGGTCGTTTTAAAGTCTATCTGATCGACGAAGTGCATATGCTGTCACGCCACAGCTTTAACGCACTGTTAAAAACCCTTGAAGAACCGCCGGAGCACGTCAAGTTCCTGCTGGCGACCACCGATCCGCAGAAATTGCCGGTGACGATTTTGTCGCGCTGTTTGCAATTTCATCTCAAGGCGCTGGATGTCGAGCAAATTCGCCACCAGCTTGAGCACATCCTCAACGAAGAACATATCGCCCACGAGCCACGCGCACTGCAACTGCTGGCACGCGCCGCTGAAGGCAGTTTGCGAGACGCGTTAAGTCTGACCGACCAGGCGATTGCCAGCGGCGACGGCCAGGTTTCGACCCAGGCAGTAAGCGCGATGCTTGGGACGCTTGACGACGATCAGGCTCTGTCGCTGGTTGAAGCGATGGTCGAGGCCAACGGCGAGCGCGTAATGGCGCTGATTAATGAAGCCGCCGCTCGTGGTATTGAGTGGGAAGCGTTGCTGGTTGAAATGCTCGGCCTGTTGCACCGCATTGCGATGGTACAACTTTCGCCTGCCGCACTTGGCAACGACATGGTCGCCATCGAGCTGCGGATGCGTGAACTGGCGCGAACCGTACCGCCGACGGATATTCAGCTTTACTATCAGACGTTGTTGATTGGTCGCAAAGAATTACCGTATGCGCCGGACCGTCGCATGGGCGTTGAAATGACGCTATTGCGCGCGTTGGCGTTCCATCCGCGCATGCCGCTGCCTGAACCGGAAGCGCCGCGTCAGTCCTTTGCAGCCGTCGCGCCAACGGCAGTAATGACACCAACGCAGGTGCCGCCGCAACCGCAATCAGCGCCGCAGCAGGCAGCAACTGTGCCACTCTCAGAAACCACCAGCCAGGTGCTGGCGGCGCGCCAGCAACTGCAGCGCGCTCAGGGAGCAACCAAAGCAAAAAAGAGTGAACCGGCAGCCGCTACCCGCGCGCGGCCGGTGAATAACGCTGCGCTGGAAAGACTGGCTTCGGTCACCGATCGCGTTCAGTCGCGTCCGGTGCCATCGGCGCTGGAAAAAGCGCCAGCCAAAAAAGAAGCGTATCGCTGGAAAGCTACTACCCCAGTGATGCAGCAGAAAGAAATGGTCGCCACGCCGAAGGCGCTGAAAAAAGCGCTGGAACATGAAAAAACGCCGGAACTGGCGGCGAAGCTGGCGGCAGAAGCCATTGAGCGCGACCCATGGGCGGCGCAGGTGAGCCAACTATCGCTACCCAAACTGGTCGAACAGGTGGCGTTAAATGCCTGGAAAGAGGAGAACGGCAACGCAGTATGTCTACATTTGCGATCCTCTCAACGGCATCTGAATAACCGCGGCGCACAGCAAAAACTAGCTGAAGCGTTGAGCACGTTAAATGGTTCAACGGTTGAACTGACTATCGTTGAAGATGATAATCCCGCGGTGCGTACGCCGCTGGAGTGGCGTCAGGCGATATACGAAGAAAAACTTGCGCAGGCGCGCGAGTCCATAATTGCGGATAATAATATTCAGACCCTGCGTCGATTCTTTGATGCGGAGCTGGATGAAGAAAGTATCCGCCCCATTTGATCGTAAGCACTGCTTACGATCGTCATCCTTAACGTGATTGAGAGAGAAACCTATGTTTGGTAAAGGCGGTCTGGGCAACCTGATGAAGCAAGCCCAGCAGATGCAAGAAAAAATGCAGCAGATGCAGGAAGAAATCGCGAAGCTGGAAGTGACTGGCGAATCCGGCGCAGGTCTGGTGAAAGTGACCATCAATGGCGCTCACAACTGCCGTCGCGTAGAGATCGACCCGAGCCTGCTGGAAGACGACAAAGAAATGCTGGAAGACCTGGTGGCTGCAGCATTTAACGACGCAGCACGTCGTATCGAAGAAACTCAGAAAGAAAAAATGGCCTCTGTTTCCTCCGGAATGCAGCTGCCGCCTGGCTTTAAGATGCCGTTCTGATGCAAACCAGCCCGCTGTTAACACAGCTTATGGAAGCACTGCGCTGTCTGCCGGGCGTTGGCCCGAAGTCGGCGCAGCGTATGGCGTTCACGCTGCTTCAACGCGATCGTAGCGGCGGGATGCGCCTTGCACAAGCGCTCACCCGGGCGATGTCGGAAATTGGCCACTGCGCTGATTGCCGCACCTTCACTGAACAGGAAGTCTGTAACATCTGTTCAAATCCGCGTCGTCAGGAAAACGGTCAAATCTGCGTGGTGGAGAGTCCGGCGGACATCTACGCCATTGAGCAGACCGGGCAGTTTTCAGGCCGTTATTTTGTGTTGATGGGGCATCTGTCACCGCTGGACGGCATCGGTCCGGATGATATCGGGCTTGATCGCCTGGAACAGCGTCTGGCGGTAGAAAAAATCACTGAAGTGATCCTCGCCACCAACCCGACGGTCGAAGGTGAGGCCACCGCCAACTATATTGCCGAGCTTTGCGCGCAATATGACGTGGAAGCCAGCCGTATCGCTCATGGCGTACCGGTTGGCGGCGAGCTGGAAATGGTCGACGGCACCACATTGTCGCACTCCCTTGCCGGGCGTCATAAGATTCGTTTTTAAGCAAACGAGAGCAGGATCACCTGCTCTCGCTTGAAATTATCCCCCCTTGTCCCCATTTCTCCCTCATCCTGTTTTTAACCTTAAAATGGCATTGTTGAGGTAGACCTACATGAAAGGACAAGAAACTCGTGGTTTTCAGTCAGAAGTGAAGCAGCTTCTGCACCTGATGATCCATTCTCTGTATTCCAATAAAGAAATCTTCCTGCGTGAGCTTATCTCTAACGCCTCCGATGCGGCGGACAAGCTGCGTTTCCGCGCACTCTCTAACCCGGATCTGTACGAAGGTGACGGCGAACTGCGCGTTCGTGTTTCTTTCGATAAAGACAAGCGCACGCTGACCATCGCCGATAACGGCGTGGGGATGACCCGCGACGAAGTGATTGACCATCTGGGTACTATCGCTAAATCTGGCACCAAATCTTTCCTCGAATCGCTGGGTTCTGACCAGGCGAAAGACAGCCAGCTGATCGGTCAGTTTGGTGTTGGTTTCTACTCCGCGTTTATTGTGGCCGATAAAGTGACCGTACGTACTCGCGCGGCAGGCGAAAAACCAGAAAACGGCGTGTTCTGGGAATCGGCTGGCGAAGGTGAATACACCGTTGCCGATATCACCAAAGAAGATCGCGGTACTGAAATCACCCTGCATCTGCGTGAAGGTGAAGACGAGTTCCTCGATGACTGGCGCGTTCGTTCCATCATCAGCAAATACTCCGACCATATCGCGCTGCCGGTAGAGATCGAAAAACGCGAAGAGAAAGACGGCGAAACCGTTATTTCCTGGGAGAAAATCAATAAAGCGCAGGCGCTGTGGACCCGTAACAAGTCGGAAATCACCGACGAAGAGTACAAAGAGTTCTACAAACATATCGCTCACGACTTTAACGATCCGCTGACCTGGAGCCACAACCGTGTCGAAGGTAAGCAGGAATACACCAGCCTGCTGTACATCCCGTCGCAGGCGCCGTGGGATATGTGGAACCGCGATCACAAACACGGCCTGAAACTGTATGTTCAACGTGTGTTCATCATGGACGACGCAGAACAGTTTATGCCGAACTATCTGCGTTTCGTACGTGGCCTGATTGACTCCAGCGATCTGCCGCTGAACGTTTCCCGTGAAATCCTCCAGGACAGCACCGTAACCCGCAACCTACGCAATGCGCTGACCAAGCGTGTGTTGCAAATGCTGGAAAAACTGGCGAAAGATGACGCAGAAAAATACCAGACCTTCTGGCAGCAGTTTGGCCTGGTACTGAAAGAAGGTCCGGCGGAAGATTTCGCTAACCAGGAGGCGATTGCCAAACTGCTGCGTTTTGCTTCTACCCATACCGACTCTTCTGCGCAGACCGTGTCTCTGGAAGACTACGTTTCCCGCATGAAAGAAGGGCAGGAGAAAATCTACTACATCACCGCAGACAGCTACGCGGCAGCGAAGAGCAGCCCGCACCTGGAACTGCTGCGCAAGAAAGGCATCGAAGTTCTGCTGCTTTCCGACCGCATCGATGAGTGGATGATGAACTATCTGACTGAGTTCGACGGTAAACCGTTCCAGTCCGTGTCTAAAGTTGACGAGTCGCTGGAAAAACTGGCTGATGAAGTCGACGAAAGTGCAAAAGAAGCGGAAAAAGCACTGACTCCGTTCATCGATCGTGTGAAAGCACTGCTCGGCGAGCGCGTGAAAGATGTGCGTCTGACTCACCGTCTGACCGATACGCCAGCGATTGTCTCTACCGACGCGGACGAAATGAGCACTCAGATGGCGAAACTGTTCGCCGCAGCGGGCCAGAAAGTGCCGGAAGTGAAATACATCTTCGAACTGAACCCGGATCACGTGCTGGTGAAACGTGCGGCTGATACTGAAGATGAAGCGAAGTTCAGCGAGTGGGTAGAACTGCTGCTGGATCAGGCGCTGCTGGCAGAACGCGGTACGCTGGAAGATCCGAACCTGTTTATTCGTCGTATGAACCAGCTGCTGGTTTCCTGATGTAATGCCGGATGAATTTTATCCGGCATACAGCTGAATGTGGTGTCGGATGACCTTCGTGTCATCCGGCATTTTTCTTTTCATTATCTGCACTTTCCGCAAATTATCTCCCCTTTAACCGTTTCAGCCTAAGGTGCCTTTCTTGAGGCAATCGCCTGATGGTGGTATCGTTTATCGCTTTTTCAAAAAAATCGACACATTTTAAGGGGATTTTCGCAATGCGTATCATTCTGCTTGGCGCTCCGGGCGCGGGGAAAGGGACTCAGGCTCAGTTCATCATGGAGAAATATGGTATTCCGCAAATCTCCACTGGCGATATGCTGCGTGCCGCGGTCAAATCTGGCTCCGAGCTGGGTAAACAAGCTAAAGACATTATGGACGCTGGCAAACTGGTCACCGATGAACTGGTGATCGCGCTGGTTAAAGAGCGCATTGCTCAGGAAGATTGCCGTAACGGTTTCCTGCTCGACGGCTTCCCGCGTACCATTCCGCAGGCAGACGCGATGAAAGAAGCGGGCATCAACGTTGATTACGTTCTGGAATTTGACGTACCGGACGAACTGATTGTTGACCGTATCGTAGGTCGCCGCGTTCACGCGCCGTCTGGTCGTGTTTATCACGTTAAATTCAATCCGCCGAAAGTTGAAGGCAAAGACGACGTTACTGGTGAAGAGCTGACCACCCGTAAAGACGATCAGGAAGAAACCGTGCGTAAACGTCTGGTTGAATACCATCAGATGACTGCGCCGCTGATTGGCTACTACTCCAAAGAAGCAGAAGCGGGTAACACCAAATACGCGAAAGTTGACGGCACCAAACCGGTTGCTGAAGTTCGCGCAGCTCTGGAAAAAATCCTCGGCTAAGTAAAAAGGCCGGATACACTTCCGGCCTTTTACAAGGATGTAAATATGCGTTATCTCTGTTTATTACCAACAGGCATTTTATTGCTTTCGTCATTGCTGACAGGGTGTGAAATGCCTATGTGTTACGTCGGTGTAGCTCTTTCTCATGTTACCAGCAATGGTAAAGTGCATGAAAAACAAGAGCTTCCTGAAGCTCAAGTGGGCCAGTATTACGAAACCGTCGTAAAAACGACCATAAGTTGGTATGAAGCGCCGGACATTCGTCCCGAAAAGCCTGAAACTTTTCCTGAAGGCATACAAATGTCATTGTGGGCAAAAAACAAAGAGGGTGAACTTTTCCCCATCACGGATGAAAATGCCGAGTTTCTGAAAAAGAATGCAGATTCTCTGACCGAAGAGGCGTGGGTAAAATTTTCAGGCACTCCCCAGAAAGCCGGAGAATATACGATCAGGACCACTTTCAGAACGGGTACACCAATGTGTGGTAGGGCATTAAATTTAATCTGGCCATATACACTTAACGTCAATGATACCCCCGTGACGCAATAGCACCTTCTGGAAAACCTGGCGCTGGCAAAAATCTCTTATTTAAGATATAGCGCCTTATGATATTTTCTGATTTAGCCTCTCACAGCAATTAGTTCTTCTTCCTCACTTTTCCGCTACAATTATCAACAAGTTGAATCGATAAGAGGCGGTAATGCGTCAGACTAAAACCGGTATCTTGCTGGCAAACCTGGGGACGCCCGATGCCCCCACACCTGAAGCGGTAAAACGTTACCTGAAACAATTTTTGAGCGACAAACGCGTGGTTGATGCCTCACGGCTGTTGTGGTGGCCGTTGCTGCGTGGTGTGATTTTGCCGCTGCGCTCACCACGTGTGGCGAAGCTGTACGCCTCGGTCTGGATGGAAGGTGGCTCGCCGCTGATGGTTTACAGCCGCCAGCAGCAGCAGGCACTGGCACAACGTTTACCGGATACGCCAGTGGCGCTGGGCATGAGCTACGGCTCGCCATCACTGGAAAGTGCCGTAGATGAACTACTGGCAGAACATGTTGATCATATCGTGGTGCTGCCGCTCTATCCGCAATACTCCTGCTCAACGGTTGGTGCGGTATGGGATGAACTTGCACGCATTCTTGCGCGCAAGCGTAGCATTCCGGGGATATCATTTATTCGCGATTACGCCGATAACCACGATTACATTAATGCACTGGCGAACAGCGTACGCGCTTCTTTTGCCAAACATGGCGAACCGGATCTGCTGCTGCTCTCTTATCATGGTATTCCGCAACGTTATGCGGATGAAGGTGATGATTACCCACAGCGCTGTCGTACAACGACTCGCGAACTGGCTTCCGCACTGGGGATGGCACCGGAAAAAGTGATGATGACCTTTCAGTCGCGCTTTGGTCGTGAACCCTGGCTGATGCCTTATACCGATGAAACGCTGAAAATGCTCGGAGAAAAAGGAGTCGGTCATATTCAGGTGATGTGTCCGGGCTTTGCTGCGGATTGTCTGGAAACCCTGGAAGAGATTGCCGAGCAAAACCGTGAAGTCTTCCTCGGTGCGGGCGGAAAAAAATATGAATATATTCCGGCGCTTAATGCCACACCGGAACATATCGAAATGATGGCTAATCTTGTTGCAGCGTATCGCTAAAGTTGAGCGGTAAAGAACTGAGCACCGTCGCGTAGAGCATCGTCGGCGGTTTTCATCATCCGTGAATAATGCAAAAAGGCGTGCAGCGTACCGGAGTAGAGTTTGAACTCACAAGGCTGCTGGTGTGCCGCTAACGTCTGGTAAAGCAGGCGACTGTCATCCAGTAGCGGATCGAACTCCGCCCCGGCGATATAACAGGGCGGCATATTTCGAGTGAGATCATTATTAAACAGGCAGTAATACGGCGACTCGCGATCCGCTTCGCTGCCTAAATATGCCTCTTCATACATCTGCAAATCCTGTTGCGTTAAGCCATCCCAGCCACCGCCCAGCAGGCGACGTGTCACGGAATCCCGTAACCCATAAAGCCCATACCACAGCAAAACGCCCACAACCTTACCGCAATCGATCTGTTTATCACGCAGCCACAAGGCGCTGGCGAGCGCCAGCATTGCGCCAGCGGAATCACCGGCAAAGCCAATGCGTGACATATTGATTTGATAATCGCCCGCTTGCTCGTGGAAGTGACAACAGGCGGCCACAATTTCCTCTATCGGTTGCGGAAAATGCGCTTCTGGCGAAAGGGTATAATCAATGCCAATCACCGTACACTGGGTGTAGCTTGCCAGAAGTCGCATGATGCGATCGTGAGTATCGAGATTGCCGAGAATAAAACCACCGCCATGAAGATAAAATAGCGTCGCTGGGCTATCTGGATTTGGACAAAATAAGCGGGCCTCCACCTGTCCATATTTTGTTGGAACTGCGTAATCCCTGGTTTCCATTTCTGGAGCGCCAGCATTCCAGAATCGCCGCTCAAGCGTGTAATGCTGACGCTGTTCGGCAAGTGTACCTTCCGCGGGCCAGGGCGGTAAATCAGGCTGAAGCGTATTAACAACGGCCTTCATTTCGGCAGAAATCAGTTCCAGTGCGGGTAATTTGTTTTCCATCTTCATAGAAAAACTCCTTTCAAATTACGCCATTGTAAGGAAGCTCTGCCATGATAATGCGATCTCGTCTGCTGATATTGAAACTGGCTGCATCTCGCGCGTTCCCGTGAGATTGTGTTAACATTCGCCGCTCAGTTAACCACCCGTAAAAACAACCATGAAATTTCCCGGTAAACGTAAATCCAAACATTACTTCCCCGTAAATGCACGCGATCCGCTGTTGCAACAAATCCAACCAGAAAACGAAACCAGCGCAGCCTGGGTGGTCGGTATCGACCAGACGCTGGTGGATATTGAAGCCAAAGTGGAAGACGATTTTATTGAACGTTATGGATTAAGCGCCGGGCATTCACTGGTCATTGAAGATGATGTTGCCGAAGCACTCTATCAGGAACTTAAAGAGAAAAACCTGATTACCCATCAGTTTGCGGGCGGCACTATTGGTAACACCATGCACAACTACTCTGTGCTGGCGGATGACCGCTCGGTACTGCTGGGTGTGATGTGCAGCAATATTGAAATTGGCAGCTACGCCTATCGTTACTTGTGCAATACATCCAGTCGTACCGATCTTAACTATCTGCAAGGCGTAGACGGCCCGATTGGACGCTGTTTTACGCTGATTGGCGAATCTGGCGAACGCACTTTTGCCATTAGCCCTGGTCACATGAACCAGCTACGGGCAGAAAGCATTCCGGAAGATGTGATTGCCGGAGCGTCGGCGCTGGTACTCACCTCATATCTGGTGCGTTGCAAACCGGGTGAACCGATGCCGGAAGCGACCATGAAAGCCATTGAGTACGCGAAGAAATATAACGTGCCAGTGGTGCTGACGCTAGGCACCAAATTTGTCATCGCCGAGAATCCACAGTGGTGGCAGCAATTCCTCAAAGAACACGTCTCCATCCTTGCGATGAACGAAGAAGAAGCCGAAGCGTTGACCGGAGAGAGCGATCCGCTGCTGGCATCTGACAAGGCGCTGGACTGGGTGGATCTGGTGCTATGCACCGCCGGGCCAATCGGTTTGTATATGGCGGGCTTTACCGAGGACGAAGCGAAACGTAAAACCCAGCATCCGCTGCTGCCGGGCGCTATCGCAGAATTTAACCAGTATGAGTTTAGCCGCGCCATGCGCCACAAGGACTGCCAGAATCCGCTGCGCGTCTATTCGCACATTGCGCCGTACATGGGCGGACCAGAAAAAATCATGAACACCAACGGTGCCGGAGATGGCGCACTGGCGGCGCTGTTGCATGACATTACCGCCAACAGCTATCACCGCACTAACGTGCCAAATTCCAGTAAGCATAAATTTACCTGGCTGACTTATTCGTCGTTAGCGCAGGTGTGTAAATACGCTAACCGTGTGAGCTATCAGGTGCTAAACCAGCATTCACCACGCTTAACGCGCGGACTGCCGGAGCGTGAAGACAGCCTGGAAGAGTCTTACTGGGATCGTTAAGCTATCGAACCAATGACTGTCGGATGCGGCGTAAACGCCTTATCCGACCTACGGAAGATGGCACCTGTAGGCCGGATAAGATGCGTCAGCATCGCATCCGGCAATGACTGTCGGATGCGGCATAAACGCCTTATCCGACCTACGGAAGACGGCACGCGTAGGCCGGATAAGATGCGCCAGCATCGCATCCGGCAATGACTGTCGGATGCGGCATAAACGCCTTATCTGACCTACGGAAGATGGCACCTGTAGGCCGGATAAGATGCGCCAGCATCGCATCCGGCAATGGCTGTCGGATGCGGCATAAACGCCTTATCCGACCTACGGAAGATGGCACCTGTAGGCCGGATAAGATGAGTCAGCATCGCATCCGGCAATGACTGTCGGATGCGGCATAAACGCCTTATCCGACCTACGGAAGACGGCACGCGTAGGCCGGATAAGATGCGCCAGCATCGCATCCGGCAATGACTGTCGGATGCGGCATAAACGCCTTATCCGACTTACGGAAGATGGCACCTGTAGGCCGGATAAGATGCGCCAGCATCGCATCCGGCAATGGCGTCAATGTATTACCCCGTCACCACTTCACCCGCAGGTGGCGTTTCCAGAAGTTCCAGCATAGTACGGGCAATTTCACGCTCGCCCATCACTACCTGATTCGCTCCGCGCTCGGTAATATACGCCACCTCGTCGTCATAATGGGCGCGGGCGATAATCTCAATATCCGGGTTTTTCGCGCGAGCAGAAGCCACAATCTCGCCTGCTTCGTAACCGTTGGGAATCGTCAGGATCAGCCATTTTGCGCATTCCAGATGCGCCAGTTGCATGATCTCTTCGTTAGCCGCGTTGCCTAATACCGCCCGGACCCCGCGCTCGCGCAGTTCATCGACGCGAGTACGTGAAGTCTCAATCACCACTAAAGGAATATCAGACGCGAGCAATTTCTCCCCCAGCAGGCTGCCCACACGACCATAACCTACCAGCAGCGCATGGTTGCAGATATCCACCGGGATCTGCTTCTCTTCTTCAATGGCTTCCTCCAGCGTCTGCTCTTCCAGCGTTTCGGTTTTCGCCAGGTATTTCTCCAGTAGCGCGAACAGCACCGGGTTGAGCATAATCGACAAAATCGCCCCTGCCAGCACCAGGTTTTGCCCCGCCTGTGGCAGCAGATCCAGCGCCATCCCCAGACCAGCCAGAATAAAGGCGAACTCACCAATCTGCGCCAGGCTGGCGGCGATGGTCAACGCCGTACGCTGGGAGTGACCAAACAACCGGACGAGGAAAAGTGCAGCGACCGATTTACCAAACAGAATAATTGCCAGTGTAGCCAGCACCGCCAACGGCTGCTGAATAAGGATTAACGGATCAAACAACATCCCGACAGAGACGAAGAACAGCACTGCAAACGCATCGCGCAATGGCAACGTATCGTGAGCGGCACGGTGGCTAAGTTCTGACTCATTCAGCACCATCCCGGCGAAGAACGCGCCCAGCGCAAAGGAGACGTCAAACAACTCCACCGCGCCAAATGCAATTCCTAACGCCAGCGCCAGCACCGACAGGGTAAACAGCTCGCGCGAACCTGTTGCCGCGCTACGTGCCATAATCCATGGCACCAGACGGCGACCTACCAACATCATAATGGCGATAAACGCGACTACTTTGCCGATGGTGATACTCATATCCAGCGCCAGCGTCGCAAAGCCAACATCGCCTTGTTCCATCATCCCCGCTACCGCTGGCAGTAATACCAGCGTCAGGACCATCACCAAATCTTCCACAATCAGCCAGCCAATGGCGATTTGCCCGCGCTGGCTGTCTATCAACTGCCGTTCTTCAAGCGCGCGCAGCAACACCACGGTACTGGCGGTGGAAAGACACAGGCCGAACACGATGCCGGTCATCAACGACCAGCCGATCACGGCAGAAAGAGCCATACCCAGCAACGTCGCCACGGCTATCTGGGCAATTGCGCCGGGAATGGCGATAGACTTTACCGCCATCAAATCCTTGAGTGAAAAATGCAGGCCGACGCCGAACATCAGCAGAATAACGCCCAGCTCCGCCAGTTCCGGAGCCAGTTTAGTATCGGCAACAAAACCTGGGGTAAATGGGCCTGCCAGCACACCCGCTAACAGATATCCCACCAGAGGAGAAATACGCAGTTTATTGGCCAGCATGCCGAGGATAAAGGCAAGCACAAGGCCGCCAACAATTGTGGTGATAAGCGGGGTGGCGTGATGCATTCCATCTCCTTTTCCTGGTGGTGGTTGTCCATATTTTGGCCGGGAAAACCAAAATTACAGGTAATAGTTTATGACAATTTCATAGATGATGTTTATGAATAATTGTTGAATTTTGCAGAAAAATGGAATTAGCCGCAAAAAAGGCACGGATCGGAAAAGTGATGAGGTGTATGAAGAGGAAAGGCTTATGGTTACTGCAAAATGAAGCAGCCAAAGTTTACCTTTGGCTGCCAGGAATTCAGGATTTATGCCGATTATCAGGTAAGAATATGGTCAACATTCCAAGAAGCGGTAGGAAAGCACATATTTTATAAACTAACTCGATACTGGTATGGTCGGCGATAAGCCCCAGAACTGCGGCTCCAAGGCCACCCATGCCAAAAGCAAAACCGAAAAAGAGCCCGGAAACCATGCCGATACGTCCCGGAAGTAGCTCCTGAGCATAAACCAGAATGGCAGAAAACGCCGAGGCAAGGATAAATCCAATAATCACCGTTAAAACCCCCGTCCAGTACAGGCTGGCGTAGGGTAAAATCAAGGTAAATGGCGCAACGCCGAGGATAGAGCCCCAAATCACATATTTTCGACCAATCTTATCGCCCACAGGCCCGCCAATCACCGTCCCCGCCGCAACGGCAAATAAGAAGGCAAACAGATGAAGTTGGGCATTCTGGATGGATAATCCGAATTTTTGCATCAGATAAAAGGTGTAATAGCTGCTGATGCTCGCCATATAGAAATATTTCGAGAAAATCAGCACTAACAGTACGCAAACAGCCAGCACGACCTTATTTCGCGGCAGCGGATTGATTATTGGCGCTTTCGGCTTGCCTTTACTCATTCGGTGCTGTGCAGAGTACCAGCGGCTGATTTGCGCCAACACCACGATTGCCAGCAGTGCCGCCAGTACAAACCATGCAACGTTGCCTTTGCCATAGGGGGCGATGAGCACCGCCGCCAGCAATGGCCCTAACGAGCTGCCAAAGTTACCGCCGACCTGGAAGATAGATTGCGCCAGACCGTGACGTCCGCCAGACGCCATACGCGCCACGCGGGAAGATTCCGGGTGAAAGACCGACGAACCGGTACCGACCAGCGCCGCCGCCAGCAACACTGAGCCAAAACTGCCCGCCAGCGCCAGCAATACCAGGCCGCTTAAGGTAAAGCACATGCCAATGGGCAGCGACCACGGCATTGGGTATTTATCTGTCCAGTAGCCGACCACCGGTTGCAGCAGCGAAGAGGCGAGCTGGAAGGTGAGGGTTATCAGCCCAATCTGCATAAACGTCAGGGAAAACTCTGACTGTAATAGCGGATAAATCGCCAGAATCAGCGATTGGATCATGTCGTTCAGCAGATGTGAGAGGCTGATTGCGCCTAAAATACCAAACGAAGTTCGGGCCTTGGTGGCCGACGCAGTCGCGCCTGCCACAGGCTGGGATTGTTCACTCATTGCCATAGAAAAGTCACTTTTTCAGAGTTGCGATGTAAAAATTTATCTTAATTGTGATTATTACCTGACTAACATACCTGTACGTGCCGTTTGAAGGAAGTCTCAATGTGGAAAACAGAATTTCCAATCTGGATGTAGATTTATCGTAACCGAACGCAGACTTGTCTATGATGTCGCGTCATACTAATTTTCAACACGTTATTATCTGGTCAGGGAGAGAAGTATGAAATTATTGCAGCGGGGTGTGGCATTAGCACTGTTAACCACATTGTCACTGGCGAGTGAAACTGCGTTGGCCTATGAGCAGGATAAAACCTATAAAATTACGGTTCTGCATACCAACGACCATCACGGTCATTTCTGGCGCAATGAATATGGCGAATACGGTCTGGCGGCACAAAAAACGCTGGTGGACGGTATTCGTAAAGAGGTCGCCGCTGAAGGCGGTAGCGTGCTGCTGCTTTCAGGTGGTGATATTAATACGGGTGTGCCGGAGTCTGACTTACAGGACGCCGAACCTGATTTTCGCGGCATGAATCTGGTGGGCTATGATGCAATGGCGATTGGCAATCATGAATTTGATAACCCGCTCACCGTATTACGCCAGCAGGAAAAGTGGGCAAAGTTCCCGTTGCTCTCTGCCAATATCTATCAAAAAAGTACCGGCGAGAGATTGTTTAAACCCTGGGCGCTGTTTAAGCGCCAGGATCTGAAAATCGCGGTAGTTGGTCTGACGACCGATGACACGGCGAAAATTGGTAACCCGGAATACTTCACCGACATTGAATTTCGTAAACCTGCCGAAGAAGCGAAGCTGGTGATTCAGGAACTTCAACAGACAGAAAAGCCAGACATTATTATCGCAGCCACGCATATGGGGCATTACGACAACGGCGAGCACGGCTCTAACGCGCCGGGTGATGTCGAGATGGCGCGCAGTCTGCCTGCCGGATCGCTGGCGATGATCGTCGGCGGTCACTCGCAAGATCCAGTCTGTATGGCAGCGGAAAATAAAAAGCAGGTAGATTACGTTCCTGGTACGCCATGCAAACCGGATCAACAAAACGGCATCTGGATTGTCCAGGCGCATGAGTGGGGCAAATACGTTGGTCGGGCCGATTTTGAGTTTCGCAACGGCGAAATGAAAATGGTCAACTATCAGTTGATTCCGGTGAACCTGAAGAAAAAAGTCACCTGGGAAGATGGGAAAAGCGAGCGCGTGTTGTACACACCGGAAATCGCCGAGAACCAGCAAATGATCTCGCTGTTATCACCGTTCCAGAACAAAGGCAAAGCGCAGCTGGAAGTGAAAATAGGCGAAACCAATGGTCGTCTGGAAGGCGACCGCAGTAAAGTGCGTTTTGTGCAGACCAATATGGGACGATTGATTCTGGCAGCACAAATGGATCGCACCGGGGCAGACTTCGCGGTGATGAGCGGTGGGGGGATTCGTGACTCCATTGAGGCTGGCAATATCAGCTACAAAAATGTGCTGAAAGTACAGCCGTTCGGCAATGTGGTGGTGTATGCCGATATGAGTGGTAAAGAGGCGATTGATTACCTGACTGCCGTCGCGCAAATGAAGCCGGATTCCGGTGCCTATCCGCAATTTGCCAACGTCAGTTTTGTGGCGAAAGACGGCAAACTCAACGACCTGAAAATCAAAGGCGAACCGGTCGATCCGGCAAAAACCTATCGCATGGCAACATTAAACTTTAATGCTACTGGTGGTGATGGTTACCCGCGCCTTGATAACAAACCGGGCTATGTGAATACCGGTTTTATTGATGCCGAAGTGCTGAAAGACTATATCCAGAAAAATTCGCCGCTGGATGTGAGCGGGTACGAGCCGAAAGGTGAGGTGAGCTGGCAGTAATGAACCCCGTCGCGGCGTCATGATATGACGCCGCCATTTATGAATATTGAAATCTTGCATCGTAATCGCGATGTGTCAAACCAAATGCCATCAGCATATAATTTTGCGGATCACCAGGCTGTTCTTCATCTGCTTCAAACCAAAGTGTCACGCCTGAGCGATTGACGTGGATTAAGAGTGTATGGGGCGATTGACGGCGGATTTGCAGATCAGCGCCTTCGTTAACAAGCATGTTAAATACACGCGTAACGTTTAACTCAGCGATGTTATTCAATATTCCTTTATCAAATCTGATCGCTTTGCCCAAATGGATTTGGCTCAAATAATCGCACCAAATCATATATAGCTTGTTGCCTTCGAAATAGAACTCAACATTGCCAAATAGCCAGATATAAAAACCATTTCCCATATCATTTTTAGAGTCCGGTTCAACAAAGTTTTGTTCCAGCCATGCCATTGTTTGCCCCGGTTCGACAAAATCGAATTTTCCGTTAAAGACAAAATCATGGAAACTAACATCAACAAGATGGTCAAATTTCATCTTTTCGCTCCTGTGTGAATTTTTACACGCTTCAGAAGCCAGCGTAATTTACATCGGTGCAGGCGACTCTCCAGTGTTGAGCGAAAACTTACGATGTCGACATTGGACCGATCTACCGCAGCAACCCCCGTGTATTGTGGGATCGGTGAAGCGATCTTTTCTAACTTTCCCAGCGCCAGCAGTTGTTGAATGATCCTGCTGCCGTCGTGGTAATCATCGTAAATAGCCACTGGCAGAGGCTGCCAGGCGGGAGTCGATTTGATAAATCCGGAAAAAAAATACGGGTCCAGATCGCCGAAATCAAAGCCATAGGCGAGGGGAACTTCAATATTTTGCTCTGTTTTTTTATTCTCAAATGCACAATGAAAACCGTGAAAACAATACTGCCACTTTCCCATTTTGCCTTTTCGCTTACGGTTGCATTTGAAGGGGGAAAAGGCAACTAGTGGGTTATTTTCCGTCATCGCAACGTTCAGTTGTTCAGCCAATGCAAATATAAGCTCTGTCGCCAGCTTACGATATTCTTTCGCGCAGTGTTCGAAAAAATCCTGATGGCGGTTAATCTCTTCAAGTGATATTAATCTGGCGATCCGGATAACCGGGTCGGCAGAAGGCAAGCCAACAACAAACTCATCGAGCTGTGCTTTCAGCTCCAGCCCGAATTCCTCACGATACTTCTCTGCTTCGCTGGCAAAATGCAGATGTAATACCTTCTCTTTCGGTGTTTGCCGAAGTAAGGCGATATCCGGTATCTCATCTGCACAAGCGATACTTAATGTCTCTGTAATCCTTTCCACATCTTATCTTCCGTGTGCATCACTTAATCGCGGCGGGCGATATCGGCAAATTTCGCATCGAGGATCTTCGCCAGATCACTTGCCGCCAGTTCGATATCCAGCCCGCGTTTACCGCCGGAAACATAAATAGTGGCAAATTCTTGCGCGGGGGCGTCGATAATCGTCGGCAGACGTTTTTTCTGCCCCAGTGGGCTAATTCCCCCAACCAGATATCCCGTCGAACGCTGCGCGACCATCGGATCGGCCATCTCTACTTTCTTGGCACCCAGCGCTTTCGCCACTTTTTTAAGATCTAATTGACCTGCGACTGGCGTAATGGCCACAGCAAGGTGTTTCATATCGCCGTTCACTGCGACCAGCAGCGTTTTGTACACCTGATCCGCATTCAATCCTAATTTTTTGACCACTTCATCGCCAAAATTGGTTTCAGCCGGATCGTGTTCGTAGGTATGAACCTGAAAAGAAATTTTGTTTTTTTCGAGTAATTTAACTGCCGGTGTCATCGTAAATTTCCTGCCTTAAACAAAAAACGAAGCAAGCATACGCCTGATAGTGGTCCAAAAAAAAGAGCCATCTTGCCTAAGAGTATTGGCAGGATGGTGAGATTGAGCGACAATCGACTTACACCGTCGCGTAAAGTGACGGCATAATAATAAAAATATGAAATTCCTCTTTGACGGGCCAATAGCGATATTGGCCATTTTTTTAGCGCAACATCTGTGGCAAATTCCCTTCTCCATACAGATGTAAAGCACCGACCGCGACCATATAGCGCCCCGGCGGCATAGCGCGTAATTTATCCCGCCAGGCGAGATTTCGTTGGTGCATCAGTACATCGTACAGCGACTGGCTAAACGTATTGGGCAGCGTTATTTCATTATTTTGCGGCGGCGTATTCAGCCACCAGCTCATCATTTGTTGCAGCAGCCGTGCGTTGGTATGCCAGTGGGTCAGCGTATCGTCCAGCAGCGCCAGTCCTTTGTCAGGGAGCTGGAGTAACATGGCAATCTGTTTTTCTGCCCCTTCCAGTTCAATTACAGGTTTATGTTGTTGTTTCGCCGCCTGTAATAACTGGTAATCGATACCGTATTCTGCCCGCAGCCCTAGCTTTTGCGCCTGCGTTGCCTGGAGAACCATCGCGATTTGCCACAGCGGTTGGGTAGAAAACAGCGAGGGGGAAATGCCCATCTCCTGGCTAATGTGCTGCAGGTTTTGCAATTGCTTCTCGCTGATACGTTCTTCCAGCGCCTCGCAGGCGGGCAAATTGGCAAAAGGCGTATCGCTGGTGGAAACATCCGCCTCGACGATCAGCGCATCGGCATTTTTGAGTTTTTTGAGCAAACGGGTGGGCAGGGGAGCCATATCGTGGCTACCCATATGAATACTGCCAATCAGATGAAAATGGCGATTGCCGGGAAGAGAGATATCGATAGCAGGCCAGGTGTAATGATTACCGCGCAGCGCGGCCCAAAGCGTTTTTACCCGGTACAACAGATCCATACGACCTCCCTTTGTGAAATATCATGCTAGCGCGCAGGGAGGGATGGCGCAAATGGAGTTGATTGTTGCACTTGTGCATAGTGCTTCATCCGGCATTCGAGCACTATTGCCTGATGCGACGCTGGCGCGTCTTATCAGGCCTACAAACCTGTGCTCGAACCGTAGGCCGGATAAGGCGTTTACGCCGCATCCGGCAGTCATGCGTCGATGCCAAATGCGCCACCCTAAAGCAGCGCATCCGCAATGACATGCTTATTCCTTCGGTTTAAACCGCAGCAACCGGTTGGCGTTACTCACTACGGTAATCGACGAGAGCGCCATTGCCGCACCGGCAACTACCGGGTTAAGCAGCGTTCCGGTGAACGGCCACAAAATACCGGCAGCGACCGGAATACCAATGCTGTTATAGACAAACGCGCCGAGCAGGTTCTGCTTCATATTTCGCAGCGTCGCGCGGGAGATTGCGAGCGCATCGGCAACACCCATCAGGCTATGGCGCATCAGGGTAATCGCCGCGGTTTCAATGGCAACATCACTGCCGCCGCCCATCGCAATACCCACATCCGCCTGGGCCAGCGCTGGTGCGTCGTTAATGCCGTCGCCCACCATCGCCACCTGACGTCCCTCACTTTGCAGACGTTTAATCGCTTCGGCTTTACCGTCTGGCAGCACCCCGGCAATCACTTCATCAATCCCCGCTTCTTTGGCGATTGCATTGGCGGTGGTTGGGTTATCCCCGGTCAACATCACCAGGCGATATCCCGCTTTATGCAGACGTTGCAGCGCCGCCACGCTATCGCTACGCAATGGATCACGTACCGCCAGCAGGGCAACCGCTTTCCCGTCAACCGCCAGCAACACAGGCGTTGAGCCTTGCGACGCCTGGGCGGTAATTTCCGCTTCAATAGCTTTGGTATCCACTTGTTGCTCATTTAACAACGCCTGATTACCCAGCAACAGGGTATGACCTTCTGCTTCACCGCTCACGCCCAGCCCGCGCAATGTGCGGAAGCCGTTGACCTGCGGCAGTTGCATATTGCCTGCTTTATCGAGGATCGCCCGTGCCAGCGGATGGCTGGAACCTTGCTCCAGTGCCGCCGCCAGACGCAATGCCTGCGCTTCATCAACATCAGCAAAAGTTTTCACTGCCACAACCTGCGGTTTACCTTCGGTCAGCGTCCCGGTTTTATCGAACACGACGGTGTCGAGCGTACTGGCGCGTTGCAGGGCGTCAGCGTCACGCACCAGCACGCCAAATTCTGCCGCACGCCCGACGCCGGAAATAATCGACATCGGCGTTGCCAGCCCCAGCGCACACGGACAGGCGATAATCAGTACCGTGGTGGCAATCACCAGGGTATAAACAATTTGCGGTGCCGGGCCAAAGAAGTACCAGATTGCCGCACTGACCAGCGCAATGACCACTACCACTGGCACAAACACGGCAGAGATTTTATCCGCCAGCTGACCGATTTCCGGTTTACTGCTCTGGGCCTGGCGCACCATGCGAATGATCCGTGACAGCGTGGTATGGCTGCCAACCGCACTGGCGCGAAACAGCACGCTGCCGTCCTGTACCACTGTCCCGGCATGGACGCTATCGCCTTCGCCTTTTTGCTGCGGAATAGGTTCGCCCGTCAGCATCGCTTCATCCAGCCATGCTTCGCCCTGGGTAATCTCACCATCTACCGGCACGCGGTCGCCCGTCGTCAGGCGCAGTAACATGCCTGGCTGAACTTCCGCCAGTGGCACACTTTTTTCACCTTCGTCAGTAACCAGGCGCGCTGTCGGCGGGGTTAAATCGAGTAATTTCTCCAGCGCCTTTGAAGAACGCTGACGTGCGCGCGCTTCCAGCATATGACCGAGGTTGATCAGACCGATAATCATCGCGCTGGCTTCGTAGTAAAGATGTCGCGCTTCCATCGGGAACCACTGAGGCCACAGGTTGACGCTCATTGAATAGAGCCACGCCACGCCAGTTCCCAGCGCCACCAGCGTATCCATCGTCGCAGCGCCGTTTCGCAGGCTTTTCCACGCGCTGCGGTAAAAATGCCCGCCAGCGAAAACCATCACCGCCAGCGTTATCAGGCCGATAACCAGCCACAGGCTGCGGTTTTCGGCGGTGACCATCATATTATCGCCGATCATCCCCCAGACCATCACCGGGATACCCACCGCCAGGGCGACAATCGCCTGCCAGCGGAAGCGCTTCATTGTAGCGATGGCGGTTTCTTGCTGGCGCTCACGGCGTTTAGCGTCATCTTCGATCGCTTCCGCGCCATAACCTGCTTTCTCCACCGCCTGGACTAAATCTTGTGGGGAGGCACTGCCCATGACCAGCGCAGTACGCTCCGCCAGGTTTACCCGTGCCTGGGTGACGCCCGGTACGCTTTGCAGCGCATTTTGTACGCGGGTGACACAGCTGGCGCAGCTCATGCCGCTGAGTAGCAACTGCTGGCTGTCATCGTCATCGGCGGTCGCTGCCGGAAGCTCATCAGAAACCGCTGTCAGTGCTTCCGACGGGATTGATGACTCCGCCAGCGGTTTAGCCTTTGGGTGGCTTACAGATGCGTCATAACCCGCTTGTTTGATGGTTTCGATCAGCTGTTCTGCACTGGCAGTGCCGGTAACGTGTGCTTCAGTGACAGACACATCAGCCTGCTCAACGTCCGGGCGCTGTTCGAGACTTTCTTTCACGCGTTTAACGCAGTGACCGCAGGACAGGCCGTCCAGGGTCAGGTCGATAGTTTGTGACATAACATACTCCTTTAAGACAGTGTTGACTGACTGTGGTAAAGGGTAAACCTTCCAGCAAGGGGAAGGTCAAGAAATTATTTATCAGCGAAATGAAAAGTCGGCAGAGATTAAAAAATTGGCGCAATTTGCATCAGAATTAGACATTTATCTCTTTGTTTTCCTTTATCTAAAGTACGGATGCTAAGTTAAATCAGGATGCCTGAAAATTGGCATCGGGGTGAGGAAATACCTCCCGCATCTATAAAAAGGAGTTAACAAAAGATGTTAGATGCAAACAAACTACAACGGGCAGTGGATCAGGCGTACACCCAATTTCACTCACTTAGCGGCGGACAAAACGCCGATTACATCCCCTTTCTGGCGAATGTACCCAACCAACTGGCGAGCGTCGCCATCGTCACCTGCGATGGCAATATCTATAGTGCCGGTGACAGTGATTACCGCTTTGCGCTGGAATCCATCTCTAAAGTCTGTACTTTAGCCCTCGCGTTAGAAGATGTCGGCCCACAGGCAGTACAGGATAAAATTGGCGCAGATCCCACCGGACTTCCCTTTAACTCGGTCATTGCGTTAGAACTTCATGGTGGCAAACCGTTATCACCGCTGGTTAATGCGGGGGCTATTGCCGCCGTCAGTCTGATTAAAGCCGGGAATGCAGAACAACGCTGGCAGCGGATTTTACATATTCAACAACAGCTCGCAGGAGAGCAGGTAGCGCTCTCTGACGAAGTCAACCAGTCGGAACAAACGACCAACTTCCATAACCGAGCCATTGCCTGGCTGTTGTACTCCGCCGGGTATCTCTATTGCGATGCGATGGAAGCCTGTGATGTCTACACTCGCCAATGTTCCACGCTCATCAATACCGTTGAACTGGCGACGCTTGGCGCGACGCTGGCGGCGGGCGGTGTTAATCCGTTAAGTCAAAAACGCATTCTGCAGGCCGACAACGTGCCGTATATTCTGGCCGAAATGATGATGGAAAGACTGTATGGTCGCTCCGGTGACTGGGCGTATCGCGTTGGTTTGCCCGGAAAAAGCGGCGTTGGCGGCGGCATTCTGGCGGTAGTACCTGGCGTGATGGGGATTGCCGCGTTCTCCCCGCCGCTGGATGAGGACGGCAACAGTGTTCGGGGTCAGAAAATGGTGGCATCTGTCGCTAACCAACTCGGCTATAACGTGTTTAAGGGCTGATCATGATGAACGCGGAAGGTGATAACGGTAACAAACCTCTCGGGCTATGGAACGTCGTTTCCATTGGCATCGGGGCAATGGTGGGGGCTGGGATCTTTGCCCTGCTGGGGCAGGCGGCGTTGTTAATGGAAGCCTCAACCTGGGTCGCCTTTGCCTTTGGCGGCATAGTGGCGATGTTTTCCGGTTATGCCTATGCACGGCTTGGAGCGAGTTATCCCAGCAATGGCGGGATTATTGACTTCTTTCGCCGGGGGTTAGGTAACGGCGTCTTTTCGCTGGCATTATCCTTGCTTTACCTGATGACGCTGGCGGTGAGTATTGCTATGGTTGCCCGCGCATTTGGGGCTTATGCCGTGCAGTTTCTGCATGAAGGCAGCCAGGATGAGCATCTTATTTTGCTGTACGCGCTGGCGATCATTGCACTGATGACGCTATTCAACTCCTTAAGCAACCACGCGGTAGGCCGACTGGAAGTTATCCTCGTTGGCATCAAAATGATGATCCTGTTGTTGTTGATCATTGCGGGCGTCTGGTCGCTGCAACCTTCGCATATTTCTGTCTCCGCGCCACCCACTTCCGGCGCGTTCTTCTCCTGCATCGGGATTACCTTCCTTGCCTACGCGGGCTTTGGCATGATGGCGAACGCGGCGGATAAAGTGAAAGATCCGGCAGTTATAATGCCACGGGCGTTTCTGGTGGCGATTGGCGTGACTACGCTGCTTTACATCGCACTAGCGCTGGTACTGCTTAGTGATGTTTCGGCGTTAGAGTTAGAAAAATATGCCGATACCGCGGTAGCGCAAGCTGCTTCTCCACTGCTCGGGCATGTAGGGTATGTGATTGTGGTTATCGGCGCTTTACTGGCGACGGCTTCAGCCATTAACGCCAACCTGTTTGCTGTGTTCAATATCATGGATAACATGGGCAGCGAGCGTGAACTGCCGACGTTAATGAATAAATCCCTGTGGCGACAGAGCACCTGGGGCAACATCATCGTGGTGGTGTTGATCATGCTGATGACGGCAGCGTTGAATTTAGGCTCACTGGCCAGCGTCGCTAGTGCCACCTTTTTGATCTGCTATCTGGCGGTGTTTGTGGTCGCTATCCGTCTGCGTCATGATATCCACGCTTCGTTGCCAATCCTTGTCGTCGGCACGCTGGTTATGTTGTTGGTGATCATCGGTTTTATTTACAGCCTGTGGTCCCAGGGCAGCAGTGCGCTGATGTGGATTATAGGCGCACTATTACTAAGCCTTATTGTGGCAATGGTAATGAAACGGAATAAAACGGTATAAACTTTCTTGTGCGCAGTGCTTTCTGTACTGCGTTTTTATTTTTATCCTTAATTCAATCCCCTTGCTTATGCCTTTAATAAATAATTCACGCAAAAAGATATATAGACGATAAAACTGTGATTTCTATCACTTCCTGACATGGATTATTCTTAACAGGGATGATGGTAATCTAAAAGTCGTAGTGTATTCATTAATAAATGACGTATAAGCTTTTCAACTGCATTTCTTTTAATGGGGGAAGTAAAAACAAAAGAGATGCACAAGTTATTACCCTTCTTAAATAAAATGATGCTGGTTATAAAGATCAGTTAAAATAATGACCTGGAAGGAAGTGACTTATCTATGGCGCGATTACAATTAAAAAACCGTAAAAATAAAGGTCTGATATTTTTAATCAGTTTTATTGTGATGGGAGGAGACGCGCTTGCTGCACCGTTACCACAATGGGCCAATGCCCCTGCGGTTACCCCGGTTGCCAGTTTATCGTTACAGGAAAGCATATTGCGCGCCTTTGCGCGAAACCCCGACGTCACCCAACAGGCAGCACAGATAGGGATTGGCGAGGCGAAAATCGATGAAGCCAAAAGTGCCTGGTATCCGCACGTCGGTTTAACCGGAAATGCGGGGCCTTCCCGGCAAACGGACTCTAGCGGCAGACTGGATAATAACGTTTCTTATGGCATAACCCTGACGCAGCTGGTGTATGACTTTGGTAAAACCAGTAACGATATCAAACTGCAAACTGCCGCTCGTGACAGCTACCGCTTTAAATTGATGGCAACCCTAACCGATGTCGCAGAAAAAACGGCGACTGTTTATATGGAAGTCAGCCGTTATCAGGCTTTATGCGACGCTGCGCAACGTAACATTCACTCTCTGGAAAACGTCTACAACATGGCCGCACTCCGCGCCAACGCTGGGCTTAATTCATCATCTGATGAGTTGCAGGCGCAAACGCGTATAGCCGGAGGCAATAGCTTCGCCGCCAGCCGCATTAGCTGAACAGCCAGTGTCACTAAAAAAAATCGACTATCAGTCCATCCCTCTGGTACTGGCTGCTGAAAACTTACGCCAGTCTGCCCAGTACGGCGTGGAGAAAACCAAAGCGCAATACTGGCCTACGCTCAGTATTCAGGGCGGCAAAACGCGCAACCAGACCAGCGACCGCTCGTACTGGGACGACCAGTTGCAACTGAATGTCAACGCGCCGCTGTACCAGGGCGGCGCGGTTTCAGCCCTGGTGCAACAGGCCGAAGGGCAACAAAAATCTCTGCCTCACAGGTCGAACAGGCAAAACTTGACGTGCTTCAACGAGCGTCGGTGGCTTATGCCAACTGGACTGGCGCACGAGGGCGAGAAGAGGCTGGGTTAGCGCAATCTGAAAGTGCGCACAGAACGCGAGATGTCTACCAGAATGAATATAAATTGGGTAAACGCAGCCTGAATGATCTATTAACCGTCGAGCAAGATGTCTTTCAGGCGCAATCGGCTGAAATAAATGCCAATTATGATGGCTGGGTCGCCGCAGTGAATTATGCCGCTGCGGTTAATAACCTTATTCCATTAGCGGGAATTAAACAGGGCTTATACAACGACTTACCCGACTTGAAATAATCCTGCCATTATTAATATCAGGTATGCATCGTTGTGGAGTGATTACCTTTGTCTTATTTAGATAAATGGACTCGCTAAGGATGTGCGCCATTTATCAGGAATGCCATTATGAGCCTGATTATTGATGTTATTCCGCGAAAAACATCCGTCAAACAAACGCTGATTAATCCTGGCGACGTTACGGTTGTCATTTATGAGCCCTCTGTTGTGCAGGTTCATGCTCAGGCATCTGCCGTTGCGCGTTATGTTCGTGACGGAAATGACTTGTTGATCTATATGCAGGACGGCACGGTGATCCGCTGCAACGGCTATTTCCTGCAAGCGGCAAATACCAGCGAACAATCCGAACTGGTGTTTGCCGATGGTCAACAGCTGACCCATGTCACCTTTGCCGATACCGCGGCGGGCGGATTAGCGCCCGTGTAGCTGACCGCTCAGACTACCGCAATTGAAAGCATTGCGCCGTACCTTGATATCGTCGGCCAGACGACGGCTTTCCCGTGGGGATGGTTGGCGGGGGCGGCGGTAGGTGGCGGCGCGCTTGGCGCTTTACTGGCAAGCGGTGGCGGTGATGATTCGAAAACCGAAGTGGTTAACAATCCACCGCCTGCCGAACCTGGCAACGCCACGCCATCGTTTTTGGTAACCGATAATCAGGGCGATCAACGCGGTTTTCTTTCCGCCAACGATATCACCGATGACACTACGCCAACCTTTAGCGGCAGCGGGCAGGCGGGGGCGACCATCCAGATTAAAGACAGCAATGGTGACACCATCGCCAGTACCCAGGTCGGTAGCGATGGACGCTGGAGCGTCGATTTGCCCACCCAAAGCGCGGGCGAACATACCTGGTCAGTGGTGCAAATCGTCGGCAGCACCATCACCAACGCCAGGTCGATAACATTAACCATCGACAATAGTCAGGCCGCCGTACAGGTCGCCACCACCGCAGGCGATAACATCATTAACGCCAGCGAACAGGCCGCCGGGTTTACGCTCTCTGGCACCTGTAGCCATCTGGCACAGGGAACAGAACTCACCGTCACTCTTAACGGCAAAACCTACACCACCACCGTGCAGACGGGCGGTAGCTGGAGCTACACTCTCGGCAGCGCCGATGTCACCGCGCTGGCGGACGGCAACGCCTACGTGATTAACGCCTCGGTGAGCAACGCCATTGGCAACACCGGCAGCAGCAATCACACCATTACCGTCGATCTCAGCGCCCCGGCGATGGGGATTAATATTGATTCCCTGCAAGCCGACACTGGCCTTAGCGCCAGCGACTTTATCACCAGCGTCAGCCCGGTGGTGGTCAACGGCTCGCTGACAGCTGCGCTTGCCAGTAACGAGACGGCACAAATCAGCATCGACGGCGGGGCAACCTGGACCACGCTCACTGTTACCGGAACGACCTGGCGCTATAACGACAGCCGCACGCTGACTGATGGTAACTATCTCTATCAGGTGCGGGTGATTGATGCGGCGGGCAACGTCGGCGCGACTGACAGCCAGAACGTGGTGATCGACACCATCGCGCCAGATCCGGCAGTAAAAACCATCGCCATTAGCGCGATAACTACCGATACAGGTCTGATTACTAACGATTTTGTCACCAGCGACACGACGCTTACCGTGCGCGGGACGCTTGGCGCAGCGCTTGCCGCCGATGAACGGGCGCAAATCAGCCTCGATGGCGGTGTTACCTGGTCCACGTTAACCGTTATCGGCACGACCTGGAGCTATGCCGATGGTCGCACGCTGACCGACGGCACCTGGAACTACACGGTGCGGGTAGTGGATCTGGCGGGGAACGTCGGGCAGACCGCGACGCAAAACGTGGTGGTCGATACCACTAGCCCGGAAGCGGCGAAAAGCATCACCATTACCGGCATCAGCGATGACACCGGAGCCAGCAGCAGCGACTTTATTACCAGCGATACCACGCTCACGCTGACCGGTTCGCTGGGGGCGGGGCTTGCCAGCGGCGAAGTGGCGCAGATTAGCCTTGATGGCGGCGCGACCTGGACCACGCTCACCACCAACGGCACGCAGTGGACTTATACCGACAGCCGCACGCTGACCGATGGCAGCTACATTTATCAGGTGCGGGTACTGGACCTGGCGGGAAATACCGGCCCGGTAGTATCGAAAACGGTGGTGGTCGATACGATTAACCCGACCGCCACGCCAGGTATTGTGTCGTATACCGATGATGTCGGGCAGCGGCAGGGGACGTTAAGCAGTTCGCAGGCCACTGACGACACCACGCCGTTACTGAACGGCGTACTCTCCGGCCCACTGGCCAGCGGTGAAGTGGTTTACCTCTACCGTAACGGCCTGCTGTTAGGCGCGGTGACCATGGTCGGCACGCTGAACTGGACCTACAGCGACAGCGGTCTGGTCAGCGGTGCCTATACCTACAGTGCGCGGGTAGTGGATTTGGCAGGGAATATCACCTCCTCCAGTGATTTTGTTCTGACGGTGGATACGTCTATTCCAACCACGCTGGCACAAATCACCAATCAAACCACGCGCGATACCACGCCAATTATCAGCGGCGTAATCACCGCGGCACTCGCCAGTGGGCAGTATGTCGAAGTGGTCATCAACGGCAAAACCTATACCTCTCAGCCGGGCGGTGCGGTGGTGGTCGATCCGGCGCACAACACCTGGTATGTGCAGTTGCCAGATACCGATGTGCTGGCAGCGTCCGCAACCGCTTATAACGTCACCGCGCAGGTGAAAAGCTCGGCGGGCAACGGCAACACCGCTAACGTCAGCAACGGCACGGTGACGGTTAACGCGGCGATCGATTACACGCCAGCCTGGACGACCGCCAATAAAACAACGGCCTGGGGGCTGACCTACGGCCTCGACAGCCACGGGATGTGGACGGTGCTGGCCAACCAGCAAATTATGCAATCAACCGACCCGCTCACCTGGTCGAAAACCGCCCTGACGCTGGTGCAAAGCGGTAACAACTACGCCACCAGTTCCATTGCCGATTACGATCGTAACGGCACGGGCGATCTGTTTATCACTCGCGATGACTACGGCACGGGGTATATCAACGGCTTTACCAATAACGGCGATGGCACCTTCTCCAGTGCCATTCAGGTTAACGTCGGCACGCTGACGTGGTTCGGTTCGATTGTGGCGTTCGATAAAGAAGGCGACGGCTATCTTGATTTCTGGATTGGCGACGCCGGGGGGCCGGACTCCAATACCTTCCTGTGGAACAACGCAGGCACGCTGGTAGGCAACTCCACCACCGCCAACAACGGCGGGAGCGCCACGGTCGGCGGGGTGGTGAACGGCTATCTTTCGCTCAACGAAGGTTCCGGCGTCGATCTTAACAATGACGGCAGGATTGACCTGGTTCAGCACACTTTCAACCTGAATAACTTCTACACACTTTCGTCGCTTATCAGCCAGGGCAACGGCACGTTTGTCTGGGGGCAGAACACCATCAATACCTTCCTCAGTACAGCGGGTGGCGGCGGCAACTCGACGTCTGTCTCCATGACCTGGGCGGATTTCGATGGTGACGGCGATATGGACCTCTTCCTGCCTGCCAGTCAGGGAAGAGCTAACTACGGTTCCCTGTTATTCAATACCAACGGCGTATTGGGTAATCCGGTGGCCGTGGGGGCAACGGCAACCACCTATGCCAGCCAGTTCAGCGTGGCGGTGGACTGGAACCACGACGGCCTGATGGATATCGCCCGTATCGCCCAGACCGGACAGTCCTACCTTTACACCAACGTTGGCGGTGCCAGCAACTGGACGCAGGCGGCACTCGGCGGCAGCCAGAGCGGCACCACCAGCGGCGTGGCGGCAATGGACTACGACTGGGACGGCGCGGTGGATGTACTGGTGACGAAGCAGTCGGGCAGCGTGTTCCTGATTCGCAACACCAACACGGTGAGCTACGGCACTTCGCTGCACCTGCGTATTACCGATCCTAACGGTATTAACGTCTATTACGGCAATACCGTAAAACTGTACAACTCGGCAGGTGTGCTGGTCGCCACGCAAATCATCAACCCGCAGTCGGGGATGGGCGTTAACGACACCTCGGCGCTGGTTAATTTCTACGGGCTGAATGCCGGAGAAACCTATAACGCGGTGCTGATCAAATCCACCGGTGCCACCGCCAGCAATATTGACCAGACGGTGAATACCACCTGGGGCGGCTTACAGGCCACCGATGCCACTCACGCTTACGATCTCAGCGCCGAAGCAGGCACGGCGAGCAACAACGGCAAGTTTGTCGGTACTGGCTATAACGATACCTTCTTTGCCACCGCAGGCACCGATATTTACGACGGCTCCGGCGGCTGGGTGTACAGCTCCGGCACCGGAACGTGGCTGGCGAACGGCGGGATGGATGTGGTTGATTTCCGGCTTTCGACGGTGGGCGTGACCGCGAACTTAAGCAGCACCGCCGCGCAGGCGACCGGTTTTAATACCTCGACATTTACCAATATCGAGGGGATTTCCGGCTCTAACTTTAACGACACTCTGACCGGCAGCACAGGTGATAACCAACTGGAAGGGCGCGGCGGCAACGACACCATCAACATCGGCAACGGGGGGCACGACACCTTGCTCTATAAACTGCTCAACGCCAGCGACGCCACTGGTGGTAACGGTTCGGACCTGGTGAATGGCTTTACGGTAGGCACCTGGGAAGGCACCGCTGACACCGATCGCATTGATATTCGCGAACTGTTACAGGGCAGCGGCTACACCGGAAACGGTAAAGCCAGCTACGTCAACGGCGTGGCGACGCTGGATGCCCAGGCGGGGAACATCGGTGATTTTGTCAAAGTGACCCAGAGCGGCAGCGACACCATTGTGCAGATCGACCGCGACGGCACAGGCGGCAATTTTGCGACAGCTAACGTGGTCACGCTGACGGGCGTGCATACCGACCTCGCCACCTTACTGGCGAATCATCAGTTGATGGTGGTGTAGATAATGAAAAAAAATGCCCAGTCCGTGGAAGCCTGGCTGGAGGCGATGATCGCCGTGGCGCGTTATTATCGCCTCGATTTTTCTCAGGAGAATGTGCGCGCAACCGTCAACTGGGAGCGTGACAGCAAGCGGGAAGAGTTACTTACCGATATGGCGCGGCAGTTGGGGATGGGGCTGCGGCTGGTGGAGTTCTCCGCCGATTCGCTTAACCCCTGGCGGCTGCCGCTGATTGCGGTTTTTGATAATCAGCAGATTGGCGTGATCACTCGCCGCGACAACCACGACAATATCAGCGTTCAGTTCAGCGGTGACGAAGGGCTGGAAACCACGCTTAACGTCGCGGATGTTGAAGATAACATCGTCGAACTGGCGCTGCTGCGACCGCTCAGTGCTATCCCTGACGCGCGGGTAGATGACTATATTCGCCCGTATCAGATGAACTGGTTCTGGAATCTCTCGCTGAAAGACTGGCGGCGCTATGGCGACATTATGCTGGCCTCTCTGGTGGCGAACGTGCTGGCGCTGGCGGCGATGATTTTCTCGATGCAGGTTTACGACCGCGTCGTTCCGGCGCAGTCGTACCCGACGCTATGGGTGCTGTTCGCCGGGGTGATGATGGCGATCCTGTTTGAGTTCTGTATGCGCATGGTGCGCACGCACCTCTCGGATATGATTGGCAAGCGGGCGGATTTACGGATTTCGGATCGCGTTTTTGGTCATGCGTTACGGCTGAAAAATAACGTGCGATCGAAATCCACCGGATCGTTTATCTCGCAGATCCGCGAACTGGAGTCGGTGCGTGAACTGATCACCTCTACCACCATTGGCGCGGTGGCGGATCTGCCGTTCTTCCTGCTGTTTGTCTTTATTCTGTGGATGATTGGCGGCTGGCTGGTGCTGGTTGTCCTGTTGGCGCTGCCGTTGCTGGTGATCCCCGGCCCGCTGGCGCGGCTGGCGAACGAAGGGATGCGCGAGTCGGCGGTACGCAACGCGACGCTTGTGGAAGCCGTGCAGTCGATTGAAGACATTAAACTGCTGCGCGCCGAACAGCGTTTCCAGAATCAGTGGAATCACACCAACGATGTGGCCTCTTCCATCAGCATGAAGCAACGTTTTCTCACCGGGCTGCTGCTCACCTGGAACCAGGAAGTACAATCCATCGTCTACGTGGTGGTGCTGTTGGTGGGCTGTTTTATGGTGATGAACGGCGACATGACCACCGGCGCGCTGGTCGGGACGACGATCCTGGCTTCGCACACCATTGCGCCGCTGTCGCAGATTTCCGGCGTGCTCTCGCGCTGGCAGCAGGCGAAAGTGACGCGTAACGGCCTTGATGAACTGATGAAGCGCCCGGTGGATCAGCCGGAGCACGGCAAACTGGTGCATAAAGCGGTGCTGCACGGTAATTATCAGTTCAGCAACGCGGTGTTTTATTACGACGAAGAAGAGAAGATTGCCGATGTGGCGATCGGCAAACTCAACATTCAGGCAGGTGAGAAAATCGCCATTCTTGGGCGCAACGGCGCGGGCAAATCGACGCTGCTGCAAATGCTCGCCGGAATGCGCATCGCCCAGCAGGGGCAGGTGCTGCTGGATAACATCAGCATCGGGCAGCTTGATCCGGCGGATCTGCGCCGCGACATGGGGTTACTCAGCCAGACCGGGTGGCTATTCTTCGGCTCGCTACGGGAAAATCTCACCATGGGGATGCCGGAGGCTAGCGATGAAGATATCGAACGCGCCTTAACCCTCAGCGGGGCGCTGCCTTTTGTCCAGAAGCAGAAAAACGGCCTCAACTACATGATTCAGGAAGGGGGATTTGGCCTTTCCGGTGGTCAGCGGCAAACGCTGCTGCTGGCGCGGCTACTCATCTCTCAACCCAATATTGTTCTGCTCGACGAACCCAGCGCCTCGCTGGATGAAATGGCGGAAGCGTACTTAATCGAACAACTGAAACAGTGGATTGGTCATCGTACGCTGGTCATCGCCACTCACCGCACGGCGATGCTGCAGCTGGTGGACAGGATAATCGTGATGGATCAGGGGCGGATTGTGATGGACGGCGCGAAAGAGACTATTTTGCGTGAACAGGGCGAACCCACGGCACGACGCGTGGTGTTGCAGGAGAAGAATAAGGGGTCTGCCGCATGAACGGACAACTGCAATATAACCGTGGCCTGACTGAACCCCGCCTGCCGCGTTCGGCGCTGGCGGTACGTGTGACCGTCGTCATGCTGCTCTGTTTTCTCGGCTGGGCGTGGTACTTCCAGCTTGATGAAGTCACCACTGGCAGCGGCACGGTAGAACCTTCCGGGCGTGAGCAGGTGGTGCAGTCGCTGGAAGGCGGGATTTTGTATCATCTCGACGTGAAGGTTGGCGATATTGTCGAACAGGGCCAGCCGCTGGCGCAGTTAAACCGCACCAAAACCGAATCTGACGTCCAGGAAGCGATGTCGCGCCTGTACGCGGCGCTGGCAACCTCGGCGCGGCTGCGGGCGGAAGTGAGCAATAAACCGCTGGTCTTCCCTGACGAACTGAATAAATTCCCCGAACTTATCGAGTCGGAAACGGCGTTATATAACACTCGCCGCGACGGGCTGAACAAAGCCACTACCGGGCTGACGCAGGGGATTAGTCTGGTCAATCGCGAACTGGCGATGACCCAGCCACTGGTGAAACAAGGGGCGGCGAGCAGTGTGGAAGTACTGCGTTTGCAACGCCAGGCCAATGAACTGGAAAACAAACTTAACGACGTGCGCACACAATATTTCGTTCAGGCGCGGGAAGAGCTAGCAAAAGCTAATGCGGAAGTGGAAACCCAGCGTTCGGTGATCCGTGGGCGAGAAGACTCCCTCACCAGGCTTAACTTTACCGCGCCGGTGCGTGGCATTGTCCAGGACATTGACGTCACCACGGTTGGCGGCGTCATCGCCCCTGGTGGTAAACTGATGACCATCGTGCCGCTGGACGAACAACTGTTGATTGAGGCAAAAATCTCCCCGCGCGATGTGGCGTTTATCCATCCAGGGCAAAAATCGCTGGTAAAAATAACCGCCTACGATTACTCCATCTACGGTGGCTTACCAGGAGAAGTTGCGGTGATCTCACCGGACACTATTCAGGATGAAGTGCGGCGCGATGTTTATTACTATCGGGTGTACATTCGCACCTTTAGCAACCATCTGGAAAATAAACATAAACAGCAGTTTCCGATATTCCCAGGTATGGTGGCGACGGTCGATATCCGCACTGGCAAAAAAAGCGTGCTGGATTATCTGTTGAAACCTTTTAACAAAGCACAGGAGGCGTTGCGCGAACGATGAACATTAGCGATGTAGCAAAAATTACCGGCCTGACCAGCAAAGCCATCCGCTTCTATGAAGAGAAGGGGCTGGTGACGCCGCCGATGCGCAGCGAAAACGGTTATCGTACCTACACGCAGCAGCATCTCAACGAACTGACCTTACTGCGTCAGGCGCGCCAGGTGGGCTTTAACCTGGAGGAGAGTGGCGAACTGGTTAATCTGTTTAACGACCCGCAGCGTCACAGTGCCGACGTGAAACGGCGCACGCTGGAGAAGGTGGCGGAGATCGAGCGACATATCGAAGAACTGCAATCCATGCGCGACCAATTGCTGGCGCTGGCGAATGCCTGCCCAGGTGATGACAGCGCAGACTGCCCGATTATCGAAAATCTCTCCGGCTGCTGTCATCATCGGGCGGGGTGATTAGGGCTTGCGGAAATAGTCGTCCATTATTTTCGTCAGCTCCGGACGTTCGCCGTCATCGTTAATGGCAAAATCCAGAAAAAAAGCATCTGCTTGCGGCGTTCGGTTTTGCGCCATCAACCGGAAGGCGAGGGGGCGATAAATGGCGTATGCCGGATGGCTGATAATGAATCGGGCAAAGTCAACAAAAAGCGGCGAGCGTGTGTAAAATAGCGCCTGCAAAATAACATCAGCCTTTTCATCATGTGCCAGTCCTTGCTGGATAAGGCGCTTAATTTGGGTTTCGCTTAAATTCCCGGCCTCAACAATTTGCCAGACTTGATCCAGTGAAGGGTAACGACTGACACTCTGCTTCAACTCTTCTGGCCAGGTTTCGGATGGGGTGACGTGCTTATCAGGGCCGAAACTCTCCCACGCGCTGGGCGGTAATGTTTTCCACGCTGTGAGTTTTGGTATGCGGTATTGCAGCTCTGTTTTGTGCAGAAATTCCCCGCCCGGAAATACCAGTGTTTGCTGCTCATCATTAAAACGGGCTGCCGTGCTGATCACCAGTGTTTTCAGTGGACGCCCTTCCAGCGCGGCGGCAGTGGCTTTATGGTGTCCGTCGAGCAGAACGCAGAGGAACGAGTCAGCGAGATACCAGGCCAGAGCGCGGGCGTCCGGCTTATCGCGATAAAACGTCGCACGATCAGGATTAAAATGTGATGGAGGCTGACCGGGAAGAAGAAAACAGGGGGCGGTGTCACTGAAATAGCAATATTCAGGATCCCAGACGGCAACGGTTGCCGGATTACTGGGGCTATGGTCCGTTGCCGCCCAAAAGAAATGTCCATTGCCATCCGTCGGGTAAAGCTCACGATCTTCCAGCAGATAATAGCCATCGGCCAGGCATGAGAACAGCGGTGTCAGCGCGGCAAAAGCATCCGTCATGCCAGACCATGGGCGATTCCAGTTTTCGAGGGCAGACAAAAAACGGGCGGCTCCCTGTTCATCATCCGCAAAACCACTGTAGACAAATTCTGCGCAGGTGGGGCAGCCTGCCTCGGACCAGAAACGTATCAATGGGACATCCTGCCAGCAGAGCGAACGGATAAGACCGTAAGGGTGCGGATCGTAAACTACACACTGACGCAGAAATCCTTTCCCGGACTTCACCGAAAAAATGACGCCCGCAGAGGTATTTTTCAACAGGCGTACTTCAGGTTTTCGAAAGGGGAAAAGCATGGCCACTCCTTAGCCGAAAATTCAGATCCCTGAACTGTGCCAGAAAATTACGCAGGTGACTATTGCTCTGTAAATGGAAATGGTGCTTTTACCCGTTAATCCCCGTTTGCACAGAAAGAATATGCTGCAAACTTTCTACCATAATGCGCCCTGACTGAAATAAGCCCTCCTGGATTTCGTTGTTAACATTTACAGCGTGAATCAGGGAGGCTAATAATACTACTTGCAAGAAGGCAAAAATAAACGCACCGATGATCAGAATATGCGTCAGGGATATTTTCTTTTCATCCTTCATTTTAAATAGCCTACAAACTGGCCTTCTTTCATTAATGCTACTTTTCCTGTGTGGTGATAAACAATCACGTTATACAGACCAGACTGATAAACGGTGGCATCGGCGTTATCTTCATCTATCGCACATAATGAATCATTGAGATACGCAAAGTTTTTACTGCTCATTCTAAAGGTCATGCCATATCCTTTATAAATGGCTTTCTTTGCCGCCTGGGCGTGTTGTGCGGCTTCTGCATTTTTAAATGCCTGCGCCTCGGATGCACTTAAAATAGCCGCCTGACGCTGCTGTTCGGCGAGATAACAGGTGTCATGGCTGACACCCTGCGCCTGGCAATCTGCGATGCGGGAAGTGGGAGAGCTACAGCCAGCCAGTAATATAACAGCCAGCAGGGAAAACGATTTAATGGAGCTATTCATCATTGTTAACCTTAAATAGAGTATGAAAATAATTAAGGAGTGAAAACAGGCAAACGTCCTTGCTCTAATTTATTTAATGGTTATTATTGATATTTATAAAATATCCAGCGAGATCTTAAAACGAATATCCCACACCGACACCCGCACCGAAATCAGATTGCGTATCCGCAGAAACGCCTGCTTTAATTACCGTGTGGACCCCGGCATTAAAAGACGTGCCGACAGATACCGCCGATTCACCATTAAACGTTCCCGCTCCCGCAGACACCATCATTAAATCACCGGTTTTCACCTGCGGCTGTGAAGCAATGGCAATAGCTGACGCGATCCCTGCATTGGCATCTTTACGGTTGTCTTCAACTTCGTTTTTCAGTGAGCTGAAATGGTTATTGAGCGTATTAATTTGCTGGCTGTTATCCGCTACTCGTTTTTGCGTGTTGCTTAACTGCTGATGCGTATCGGTGGAATCTTGCACCAGGTTTTGAATTTGTTCACCGTAATGAACGCTATCTATCTGTTGTTGTGCCGCCAGCTTACTTACCGCAGTGTTGGTTTTTGTTATATCGCCATGAATTTCTTCCAGATCTTTTGTGTGGTTCTCGGTAGCAACACTTTGAGATACCGTCGTCATGGTAGAAGAAAGAGCGTCAATTTTTTGCCCTTGCTCCGCAGAAGCTCGCGTGCTGGCTTCATTTTCCGCAGCCAGTTTAGCGTTGACCATTCCCTGATAACGGGCGGCGGTATGAACGTCACCGGTAGCTGCAACTGTTTTTTGTGTGGCTTCGATTTGTTGCTGCTGTGCGTTATCTGCAGCCTCCTGACGGGCGTTAACCATGCTTTGATAACGTGCTGCGGTCTGAACGTCACCGGTTGCTGCGACCGTTTTTTGTGTGGCTTCGATTTGCTTTTGCTGTTCGGTAATCTGCGTTTGTTGGGCTTCGGCTTGTTGCTGCTGTGCGTTATCCGCAGCCTCCTGACGGGCGTTTACCATGCTTTGATAACGTGCTGCGTTCTGAACATCACCGGTAGCAGCAACCGTTTTTTGTGTGTCGGTAATTTGCTCTTGTTGAGCTCTGAGAATGTTATTCTGTTCGGTAATGTTGTTGGTATTTTTATGAATAGCCGCTTTGTTGGCGTCAATATCGTTTTGCGCTGACGTAATGGCTTGGTGTGCTTCATCGGCGGTCGTCACTGCTTTGTTCGCGGTGGTTTGCGCATTCTGGATGGCGGTATCTTGTGCCGCATCGCGGTCTGTCTGGGTCTGTTCTGTCGCTGCCGCCTCAATGGTGTCCCCCGCAAAGGCCGATGGACATACAGCAGTAGCAACAACGACAGCCAGTAAAGACATCTTTACAGTTTTCATTCATTTTTTCTCAATCAAAGTAAGTCACATTTTTGTTTCTTATAGCAACACTAATTGTTGTTATAAGAAATGTTATGTGTTTCGCATTGATCGGAATCTACGCTGGCATTTGTGTGATGTAAAGCGCGTTTTTATACTGTGTAAGCGTAAACACCGACTAATAGAAACTAAAAATGTTTCTTTTAGAAATAAAATGGAAAAGCATTTTGTGCTATTTCTCTGTAAGAAACTATAAAGACTTGTTTTGATAAGCGAAATAAATGATGTTTCTGGGTTAAACGTGAAGCGGTTCCTGATGTGTGCTAGAATGCGTTTCTTTGATAAATCTCAAATTTTAAGAGGTTTACGCCAGGCAGGAAAATTAAATGAATGAATTTGAGAAGATTTTTAATGAAATGAATCTGGACAGGGCGCTGCTACCCATCCTTTTTCGTTCGAACCGGTCAACAGTGTGGAAATATTTAAGTGGCGATAGTACGGCTCCTGCCTCTGCCATGTCGCTGATTATGCTGTTGCAGTTAATCCAGAAACGTAATCCTGATTTGTTAGCCGAATGGTTAACGCTTTCTGATTTCACCATTCCACCAGAAGTTTACCTGGACCAGCCTGATTACTGGAAAGGGTGGGTGTATACCCAACACAAGGTCAATAAAAACGTCCTGGAATATCTAAAAAAACATTATCCGGATGAAGACCAGAAAAGTATGGGTAAAACCACAGAAGAGTAAATTGCCATTACCCGCTCACATGCCGGATGCGGCGTGAACGCCTTATCCGGCCTACGTTCGTGCGCAGACTGGCTAGTTTTGTAGGCCTGATAAGACGCGCCAGCGTCGCATCAGGCATTCGCGCATAACCGCCGGATGCGGCGTAAACGCCTTATCCGGCCTACGTTCAGGCACAGACTTCCAGGCCTGATAAGTCGCATCAGGCGATGACAGCACGGATGATCAGTGTAATCCCTTCAATCGCAATCACCTCAACATGCGTACCTGCGCCGAGATCCTCGCTGGCGCTGACCGGCCATGAACTGTCACCGACGCGCATATGACCTCGCCCGTTGACCAGTGGCGATTCCAGCACAAATCGTCTGCCGATCAATTGTTGACCGCGCTGGTTAAGATGGTTGTCGCTGTGCTTTTGTTCGCGCACGCCTCGTGCCAGCCATTTCCACCACAGCCAGGCGGCGAGCAGCGTCAGAATGGCAAACATCACCCCTTGCCATTCCCAACCCAGCGGTAGCAACCAGACCACCAGACCAGTAATCACCGCCGCGACACCGCTCCATAACAGATAACCATTGCCGCCCAGCATTTCGGCAGCCAGCAATAAACCGCCGAGACTCAGCCAAAAAATATGCGGATGGATAGCTATCATCTCGATCATGATTTATTTCGCTCGTTGGCGCTGTCTTTCACCAGTTCGGCAATCCCGGCAATCGACCCCATCAGGCTGCTGGCGTCTAATGGCATCATCACCACTTTGCTGTTACTGGACGAACCAATCTGCTGCAACGCTTCGGTGTATTTCTGCGCCACGAAGTAGTTCACCGCCTGAATATCACCAGAGGCAATGGCTTCAGACACCATTTGGGTCGCGCGGGCTTCCGCTTCGGCAGAACGTTCACGCGCTTCAGCCTGTAAAAACGCCGATTGACGTTCACCCTCCGCTTTCAGGATTTGCGACTGTTTTTCACCTTCGGCTTTGAGGATTTCCGCCTGACGTATCCCTTCTGCTTCAAGAATGTAAGCGCGTTTGGTACGTTCCGCTTTCATCTGCGCGTTCATTGAAGAGATAAGTTCTGCGGGCGGGCGTACATCACGGATTTCGATACGGGTGACTTTTATCCCCCACGGATTAGTGGCTTCATCGACAATATGCAGCAGACGCGAGTTAATGCTGTCGCGCTGAGAGAGCATTTCGTCAAGTTCCATTGAACCCAGAACGGTACGGATGTTGGTCATGGTCAGGTTGATGATTGCCAGTTCCAGATTGCTGACTTCATAAGCCGCGCGCGGGGCATCGATCACCTGAATAAAACAGACTGCGTCGATGGTCACGTTGGCGTTATCTTTCGAGATAACTTCCTGGGATGGGATGTCGAGCACTTGCTCCATCATATTGATCTTACGACCAATGCGATCCATAAACGGCACCACCAGACTTAGCCCCGGCTGTAACGTTTTGGTATAGCGACCAAAACGTTCTACCGTCCACTGATAGCCCTGCGGTACGATTTTGACGCCCGCGCCAACAACCACCAGCGCGACAAAAATGAGAATCGGGATAAAAATTAGCATCGGGAAAACCTCCTGTTGTACCGTCCATAAAGAGCAAAATTGCTGCTTGATTAAACAAATTATACCTGATTACTGAAAGAGAGTTCCCCCTTATTCTTGCGGAGGATAAACTGTTTTTAGTAAAAATCAGAAAAGGGATGGGCAATGCAGGAAAATAGTCTTTTGCTCCAACTGCAAAATGTTGGATATCAGGTGGGCGATACGAAGATTCTAAATAACATCAATTTTTCGCTGCGTGCTGGCGAATTTAAGTTAATTACCGGCCCTTCCGGCTGCGGCAAAAGTACGCTACTAAAAATTGTTGCTTCATTAATCAGCCCGACCAGCGGAACGTTACTATTTGCAGGCGAAGATATATTCACACTGAAGCCAGAAGAGTATCGCCAGCAAGTCTCCTACTGTGCTCAGACACCTGTGTTGTTTGGCGACACGGTATACGATAACCTGATCTTTCCCTGGCAGATCCGTAACCAGCAGCCTGACCCGGCCATTTTCCTCGATTTTCTCGAACGTTTCTCCTTGCCGGACACCATCCTGACAAAAAACATCGCCGAGCTTTCTGGTGGTGAAAAACAACGCATCTCGTTGATTCGCAACCTGCAATTTATGCCGAAGGTTTTATTGCTCGACGAAATCACCAGTGCGTTGGACGAAAGCAACAAACGTAACGTTAATGAGATTATCCATCGCTATGTACACGAAAAAAATATTGCCGTGCTGTGGGTGACACACGACAAAGACGAGATTAATCATGCGGATAAGGTGATTACGCTGCAACCGCATGCCGGAGAAATGCAGGAAGCACGCTATGAACACGCATAATATTACCAACGAATCATTAGCCCTGGCATTAATGCTGGTGGTGGTGGCAATTTTAATTAGCCATAAAGAAAAGCTGGCGCTGGAGAAAGATATTCTCTGGAGCGTAGGACGGGCGATAATCCAACTGATTATTGTCGGCTATGTGCTGAAATATATTTTCAGCGTTGATGATGCCAGTTTGACATTATTGATGGTGTTATTTATTTGCTTTAATGCGGCATGGAATGCGCAAAAACGCAGTAAATATATTACTAAAGCCTTTGTTTCGTCGTTTATTGCCATTACGGTGGGGGCGGGAATTACTCTGGCGGTATTGATTCTCTCAGGGTCGATTGAGTTTATCCCGATGCAGGTGATCCCTATCGCCGGGATGATTGCCGGTAACGCTATGGTGGCGGTAGGGCTGTGTTATAACAATCTCGGCCAGCGGTTTATCAGCGAACAGCAGCAAATCCAGGAAAAATTGAGTCTTGGTGCGACGCCGAAACAGGCGTCAGCGATATTAATACGCGACAGTATTCGCGCGGCATTAATTCCGACGGTGGATTCGGCAAAAACGGTTGGTTTGGTGAGTTTGCCGGGAATGATGTCCGGGTTGATATTTGCCGGGATTGATCCGGTAAAGGCGATTAAATATCAGATTATGGTGACCTTTATGCTGCTATCAACTGCCAGCCTGTCGACTATTATCGCCTGCTATTTAACCTATCGTAAGTTTTACAATTCGCGCCACCAGTTGGTGGTGACGCAATTGAAAAAGAAATAATGCGATGCCCGCACAGTCTGTGCGCGAACGTAGGCCGGATAAGGCGTTTACGCCGCATCCGGCGGTTATGCACGAATGCCCGATGCGACGCTGGCGCGTTTTATCAAGCCTGGAAACTATGCAGCATCGCATCTCAACGCAATATCAATACAACAACGCATACAGCTGACGGCGATATTTCGACGCCAGCGCATCACCCGTGCCCAGCGCAGCGAGGATCTCCTGGAACGTTTTACGCGTCTGACCGTCTGCGGCGGTGAGATCTTTACGCAGATGCCCGAACAGCAACTCCAGCGCCTCTTCATTGCGCCCCACCTGATGCAGTTGCAGCGCCAGTTGCGTTGCCAGCGCGGCATCTTCTGGATTCTCCGCCACCTGCTGTTGCAGCTGCTGAATTTCCGGCGTATCTGCCGCCTGCTTCAGTAGTTCAATTTGCGCCACAAGCCCCTGGTAGCGGGTGTCCTGATCCTGCAACGGAATGGTTTTCAGCACCGCTTCTGCATCCTCAGAACGGTTCAGCGCAATCAGCGTTTCTGCCAGTAGCAGGCCGATTTCTCCGTTCTGATTCGACAACTGCCAGGCATCTTTCAGCAATGGCAGGGCGTCGGTGTAATTGCCTTCCTGCATCAGTTGCATCGCCTGCTGCGCTTTTAACTCTTCTTCGCGTGGCAGCACTTTATCCAGCAGGGCGCGGATCGCTTCTTCCGGTTGTGGCCCCTGGAAGCCGTCTACCGGCTGACCGTTCTGGAACAGATACACGGTCGGAATCGCGCGCAGGCCAAACTGGGCGGCAATCACCTGCTCTGCGTCGCAGTCCAGCTTCGCCAGAATAAACTGCCCGTTGTACTGCGTTGCCAGGCTTTCCAGGATCGGCGTTAACTGCAAACAGTGCTGGCTACGTTCAGACCAAAAATAGAACAGCACCGGTGTGGTCATCGACTGTTCAAGAACCTGTTGCAGGTTAGATTCGTTAATGTTGACAATATTTTCTATGGACATGGAGTCGCTCTCTGTTGTCGATATTTTCTTTGACATGGGGGCTTAAGCGCGCGCTTCAACTCACCCCTGCAATATTTTGTCCATCACGCGCCCCGGCAGCAGGCGCTTGAGCACCATTACCGCCCAGGTCACCAGCGTCACCGGATAGCGCATTTTCGGTTTCTCGCTGATAAAAGCATGGCGCACTTTGGCTACTACCGCTTCCGGCCCCAGAGTAAAACGGGCGGCAATACCGGGGTTTTCGACCGGTTGATCGCTTTGCGTCTGGTTGACGTTGTCAGTAAAGCGGGTACGAATGGGGCCGGGTTCAATCAGACTGACTTTGATTCCACTGTGGCGCAGCTCCATGCGCAGCGCGTCTGACCAGGCTTCCAGCGCATATTTACTGGCCGCGTAAGCGCCACGACCTGGCGTGGAGATTAATCCCATCACCGATGAAGTCATCACAATACGCCCTTCACCGTGTGGCAACATTGCCGGTAACAGGCGCATAGTGAGCTGATGCGCGCCAAAAAAGTTGGCGGAAAACTGCTGTTCCATCTGCGCGCGGCTGATGGTGGAAAGGGGGCCATACATGCCGAATCCGGCATTGTTAAAGATCCCATACAGACAATTATCGGTCAGGGCGATCACTTCATCGGCTGCGCGATCAACACTTTCTGGCGAATCCAGATCGATCAACACACCGGTGAATCCCATGCTGTTCATGCGCACCACATCATCTGGTTTTCGGCAACCTGCCAGTACATGAAAACCCTGGCGTTTTAATTCGAGCGCGCTTTCCAGACCAATTCCACTGGAACATCCGGTAATTAAGACCGATTTTTGCATAACTTTACCTGTCAGGATCTCCGTTGCTTTATGAGTCATGATTTACTAAAGGCTTCAACTGCTTCGCCATCCAGTCGGCAATGAACGGCTGGGCGTCGCGGTTGGGATGAATTCCGTCATCCTGCATCCATTGTGGCTTGAGATAGATCTCTTCCATAAAAAAGGGCAGCAGCGGAACATCAAACTCTTTGGCGAGTTTGGGGTAAATGGCGCTAAAGGCTTCATTATAACGGCGACCATAGTTTGCAGGCAGACGTATTTGCATTAACAATGGTTCAGCGTTGGCGGCTCTGACATCCTGCAAAATCTGGCGCAGCGTCTGCTCCGTTTGCTGCGGCTGAAAGCCCCGCAAACCGTCATTGCCGCCCAGTTCAACCAGCACCCAGCGCGGCTGATGCTGTTTCAGCAAAGCCGGAAGGCGCGCCAGCCCTTGTTGCGAGGTGTCGCCGCTGATGCTGGCATTGACTACCGACGTTTTACTCTGCCACTTATCATTCAACAAGGCAGGCCAGGCCGCGCTGGCAGACATTCGATACCCGGCGCTCAGGCTATCACCCAAAATTAATAACGTGTCCGCTGCGGCGGCACGGAAGGTTAACAGGACCAGGAACAGGAAGGGCAAATGCCAGCGGAAAACATTGTTGAAGTTCATCATCTTAAGAAGTCCGTCGGTCAGGGGGAGCATGAACTCTCCATCCTTACCGGAGTTGAGCTGGTTGTCAAACGCGGCGAAACCATTGCGCTGGTGGGCGAGTCGGGATCGGGTAAGTCTACCTTGCTGGCGATCCTCGCCGGGCTGGATGACGGCACCAGTGGCGAAGTGAATCTGGTGGGGCAACCGCTACATGACATGGATGAAGAGGCGCGGGCAAAGCTACGTGCGAAGCATATCGGCTTTGTTTTTCAGTCATTTATGTTAATTCCGACCCTTAACGCCCTGGAAAACGTCGAGCTTCCGGCACTGTTGCGCGGCGAAAGTAGCGCAGAAAGTCGCAGCGGTGCGAAAGCATTGCTCGAACAGTTAGGGCTGGGCAAACGTCTTGATCATCTTCCGGCACAGCTTTCTGGCGGCGAACAGCAACGTGTGGCGCTGGCGCGAGCCTTTAACGGTCGGCCTGATGTGCTGTTTGCCGACGAACCTACCGGCAACCTTGACCGCCAGACGGGCGATAAAATTGCCGATCTGTTGTTTTCCCTCAACCGTGAACATGGCACCACCCTGATTATGGTGACCCATGACCTGCAACTGGCGGCACGCTGCGACCGCTGCTTACGGCTGGTGAACGGGCAGTTGCAGGAGGAAGCATGATTGCACGTTGGTTCTGGCGCGAATGGCGCTCGCCGTCGCTATTAATTGTCTGGCTGGCGCTAAGTCTGGCTGTAGCCTGCGTGCTGGCGCTGGGCAATATCAGCGATCGGATGGAGAAAGGTTTAAGCCAGCAAAGCCGTGAGTTTATGGCGGGCGATCGGGCGCTGCGCAGTTCGCGCGAAGTGCCGCAAGCGTGGCTGGAGGAAGCGCAAAAGCGCGGTCTGAAAGTCGGCAAGCAGCTTACTTTCGCCACGATGACCTTTGCGGGCGACACACCGCAGTTGGCGAACGTCAAAGCGGTGGATGATATCTATCCGATGTATGGTGAGCTGCAAACCAATCCTCCAGGCCTGAAACCGCAGGCGGGCAGCGTATTGCTGGCCCCACGTCTTATGGCACTCCTTAACCTGAAAACGGGCGACACCATCGACGTGGGCGATGCCACGCTGCGGATTGCCGGAGAAGTGATTCAGGAACCGGATTCCGGTTTTAACCCCTTCCAGATAGCCCCACGCCTGATGATGAATCTGGCGGATGTCGATAAAACCGGAGCCGTGCAGCCGGGGAGTCGGGTCACCTGGCGCTATAAATTCGGTGGCAGCGAGAATCAGCTCGACGGCTATGAGAAATGGCTGTTACCACAGCTTAAACCCGAACAACGCTGGTACGGTCTGGAACAGGACGAAGGCGCGCTGGGGCGCTCGATGGAACGTTCGCAGCAGTTCCTGCTGCTTTCGGCGCTGCTGACCTTGCTGCTGGCGGTGGCGGCGGTGGCGGTGGCGATGAATCATTACTGTCGCAGTCGCTACGACCTGGTGGCGATCCTCAAAACGCTGGGGGCAGGGCGAGCGCAGCTGCGTAAGTTGATTGTCGGTCAGTGGTTGATGGTGCTGATACTTTCAGCCGTTACCGGCGGGGCGATTGGCCTGTTGTTCGAAAACGTGTTGATGGTTTTGCTCAAGCCGGTTCTGCCAGCCGCGCTACCCCCTGCCAGTCTCTGGCCGTGGCTGTGGGCGCTCGGCACCATAACGGTCATCTCACTGCTGGTGGGGCTGCGACCGTACCGCCTGTTGCTGGCAACGCAGCCTTTACGCGTATTACGTAATGATGTGGTCGCGAACGTCTGGCCGCTGAAGTTTTATCTGCCGATTGTCACCGTGGTGGTAGTGCTGCTGCTTGCCGGACTGATGGGCGGCAGTATGCTGCTCTGGGCGGTGCTGGCAGGCGCGGTAGTGCTGGCTTTGCTGTGTGGTGTGCTGGGCTGGATGCTGCTTAATGTACTTCGCCGCATGACGCTGAAATCGCTACCTCTGCGCCTGGCGGTCAGCCGCCTGCTGCGCCAACCGTGGTCAACGTTGAGCCAGCTTTCAGCATTTTCGATCTCCTTTATGCTGCTGGCACTGCTGCTGGTGCTGCGTGGCGATCTGCTCGACCGCTGGCAACAGCAGCTACCGCCAGAAAGCCCGAACTACTTTTTAATCAACATCGCCACGGAACAGGTAACGCCACTAAAAGCGTTCCTCGCGGAACATCAGATAGTCCCGGAATCATTTTATCCGGTGGTGCGGGCGCGGCTGACGGCGATTAATGACAAGCCGACAGAAGGCAATGAAGATGAGGCGCTCAACCGCGAACTTAATCTCACCTGGCAAAATACGCGGCCCGATCATAATCCGATTGTCGCCGGTAACTGGCCGCCAAAAGCTGATGAAGTGTCGATGGAAGAGGGGCTGGCGAAACGCTTAAACGTTGCTCTGGGTGATACCGTCACCTTTATGGGCGATACCCAGGAGTTTCGCGCCAAAGTGACCAGCCTGCGCAAAGTGGACTGGGAAAGTCTGCGGCCTAATTTCTATTTTATTTTCCCGGAAGGGGCGCTGGACGGGCAGCCGCAAAGCTGGCTCACCAGTTTCCGCTGGGAGAACGGCAACGGCATGTTGACGCAACTCAACCGCCAGTTCCCGACCATTAGCCTGTTAGACATTGGCGCGATTTTAAAACAGGTTGGTCAGGTGCTGGAACAGGTAAGTCGGGCGCTGGAAGTGATGGTGGTGCTGGTCACCGCCTGCGGTATGTTGCTGTTGCTGGCACAGGTGCAGGTGGGAATGCGTCAGCGTCATCAGGAGCTGGTGGTGTGGCGCACACTCGGCGCGGGCAAAAAGCTGCTGCGCACGACATTATGGTGTGAGTTCGCCATGCTTGGGTTTGTTTCTGGCCTGGTGGCTGCGATCGGTGCGGAAACGGCGCTGGCGGTACTGCAATCGAAAGTGTTTGATTTCCCGTGGGAGCCGGACTGGCGATTGTGGATTGTGCTGCCGTGCAGCGGTGCGCTGCTTCTTTCCCTGTGCGGCGGCTGGCTGGGCGCGCGGCTGGTTAAGGGGAAGGCGCTGTTCAGACAGTTTGCGGGGTGATGTGATAAAGCCGTCTATCTGGTAGATAGACGGCTTTTTTATTAGTGCATCACGTAATTAAAAATTTATATTGGTAATTTATAAAAAATTGTTATGCCCAAGCATTAATTAATATACATTGCCAAATGAGATGTTTATTAAGTTTATGTTATATAATTAAAATCTATGGAATGGGTATGATAATATGAGTGACATTATATATTTACGCATTACAGGGGAGCAACAAGGGAATATTTCTGCAGGATGCGGGACGCAAGCCTCTGTCGGGAATCGGTATCAACAGGGGCATGAGGATGAAATATTTGTTTTTAGTTTTCAGGGAGGAGTAAGTAACACAGGATTTGGCATTAATCATCAAACGATACAATTTTGTAAAATTCTAGATAAAAGCTCACCGTTGCTGATGAACTGCATTAATAATAACGAGCGATGCCGTTTTGAGTTCGATTTTTATCGCATTAATAAATATGGAAAATGGGAAAGGTATTATTATATTGAAGTCCGTGGTGCGACGTTAAGTCAAAATCAGATTGTAATAAAACAAAATGAACTTGACTATCAATATATAACGATACACTACGAATATATCTACTGTAAGCATCTTACAGCCAATACAGAATTTAGCTATTTACTCACACCTGAAAATTATAATCGCCTTTTCCCACCGACGCTCTTATCTGTCGAGGAAAAACCAGTAATACCGCCTAAACGAGAAATTATCCTCACCATTGGCGTATTCTTTGATGGCACAGGTAACAATTTAACCAATACGAATTTACGTATGAGTTTGTGCCAACCTGAAACCTATGGTCTGGATGTCCAGGATTTGGCTTTGTTTAATAAACAATGTATGAGCAAGCAGGGTAAAACGGGATCAGGTGTACAGAGCTATTTGAATTACTATACGAATATTCATTGGTTGAATGAATTGTATCATAAAGATATCTATATATATGAAGGGTTATCTAAAGTTCAGAAAAAAATATATATCGAAGGTATAGGCACTGAAAATAATAAAGCAGACTCTCTGGTAGGAATGGGGCTTGGAAATAATGATACTGGGGTAATTGCTAAAACTGACCGTGCAATATCACTGCTTCGTGAGGCACTAGCAGAGGTTATTGTCGATTTAAAAGAGAATAAATTAGTAATTAAGCGCCTACAGTTTGACGTATTTGGCTTTAGTCGTGGGGCTGCTGCCGCGCGGCATTTTGCTAATCGCGTATTTGAGCGTGATCCGGTACTGATTAAAACCATTGCAACGGCATTTCAGTCAGTTGAATATTTGGGTAAACCTTCCGGGGAAGTGCAATTTTTAGGTATTTTTGACACAGTTGCAGCCATCGGAGGGCTGATGGATGGTTTTGACCCTCATGATGGTAATAACTTTCCGGTAAAAGTGAAGTTACCGCCAGGTGTGGCCAAACATGTATTCCAGCTTACAGCAATGCACGAATGCCGCTATAACTTTTGTCTCAATAGCATAAAGGAAAGCTGGCCAGAATTAAGTTTCCCTGGATCACATGCTGATATTGGTGGCGGTTATGACCCACTGGAAGATGAGTACCTGTTTTTAAGTCGCCCGGCGATTGAAACGGTACTGGAAAATGTGCCGGTGGAAGCGACAAGCACTTACCAAAAAGCAGCACAGCAGGCAGAGTTATTGTGGCGCTATTCAACGCTGGCTCCGATTCTGCCTTCTGGTGTCCTGAAAATTGAATCCAATATTGATGAAATAGCGTCACCTGACCACTTAGGTAATGTGAGAAAACGGGTCGCTGCAGCGGTGACATTTCGCAGAACTATCACCAATGACTGGTCAAAGATTGCGTTAAGAGTAATGTATGAAGTCGCTAAAGAGGCAGGGGTATTATTTGATGAAATACCAGATAATGATTATTATAAATATCCAGAGGAGTTAAGTAAAATATGTGATAAATCAATATCACAAGCTAAAGATGCATTGAAAAAATCTACGCCACAACCTTTTTCTTCAGAAGAACTACTCGTTGTCGGAAAATATTTACACTGTTCTTCCAACTGGAATGCCGTCGATTATCGATTAAAAAATAAGGTGTCTGCTGAAGTATCAGCGTTTAAAACATTTAGTTTTGTTAATCGGCCGGATGAAAATTGGAGCAGAACTATATACGATATGCAAGGGAGTAAACAAAATGGAATTTAATATAAAGTTAACGTTTGTTTTTATTATGTGTATGATTCTTAATTTTAACGTAGCAGCGAAAGAAAAAATATCGTTGCTTGCACCCTATGATGAGTGGTATTTCCTTTTTTTCTACCCTAATGCGCTACCAGCACAAGTTACCTATGTAGAACTATTGGACACTGATGGTATCTATTATCAGTTCAGAACGCTGGATGCTACCGCTCCGAGTTCCACAACTATTGGTCCATGGAAAGATAATCTTCGGGTTGGGGTGTTATCATTCAATAAAGCCAAAAATCCCCCTATATCTATCCATTTCTGCTGGGATTCAGTGATTGATAAAAGAGTGTATGAAACCTGGATAACGCTGGCGGGAGACGTCTGGAAATTGATGCTCACACCTTATTCAGTACCTGGCGATGGCAGTGAAAAGTATTATCTGCGGCATCTGTTAATCGGGCTGGCTCCGGAAGGGAAAATAGGAGTATGGCTGGAGAAACCTGATAAACCCAATATTCGCCTGACAGATAAGCAGATTCTGATAGAAACGGTTTCAGGTGAAAAAATGGAAATGTGTAAAGGCCGAAGTGCCTATAAACATGGGTATTCCTACCCGGAAAGTACAAAAAACTTTATCAAAGATAAAAAATATCCCTACGGTAACTGGTAAGCAACAGTGAAAATAATAGCTAAAATAATTTATAGATTAACCATTGCGTTAATGATATCCGGAGCCGTCCAGACAGCAGCGAAAGAAAAAATATCGCTGCTTGCACCCTATGAAAAGTGGTATTTCAATTTTTTTTACCCTAATGCACTACCTGCACAAGTTACCTATGTGGAATTATTGGATACTGATGGCATCTATTATCAGTTCAGAACGCTGGATGGCACTATCCCTGTCTCAACAACAATAGGACAATGGCAGGAAAATCTTAGTGGTGGAATGACGGCATTCAATCATGCCAAAAATCCCCCAATGTCTATCCATTTCTGCTGGGACTCAGTGATTGATAAAAAAGTGTATGAAACCTGGATAACGCTGGCGGGAGAAGTCTGGAAATTGATGCTCACACCTTATTCACCACCAGGTGATAGCAGTGAAAAGTATTATCTGCGGTATCTGTTAATTGGTCTGGCTCCGGAAGGAAAAGTACGGGTATGGCTGGAGAAGCCTGACAAACCCAATATTCACCTGACAGATAAGCAGATTCTGATAGAAACAGTTTCAGGTGAAAAAATGGAAATGTGTAACGGCCGAAGTGCCTATAAACATGGGTATTCTTATCCGGAAAGTACAAAAAACTTTATCAAAGATAAAAAATATCCATACGGCAACTGGTAGTTAACCAGTTGCACAATTTCTTAAAGAGGAAAGGAAAAGCACTTTTGTGGGTTAATAACCACAGGCATACGCCTTAACCCACTCCGCCACTTCCGCCCACTCACCGCGAAAGACAATTTTTTCCGCTTTTTTCTCAAGCTGATAGCGATACATCGGGTCGTAATACTCTTCAAGCAGCGGCACCAGCCAGGCCATATGACCGTCGGTGCTGCCGGTTGCGAGTTGTGTTGTCAGCGCCGCATCCAGCCGGACAGCCAGTTCGTTATAACGCTGTAACCCCAGCCGACGCTTAATTGCCGAAAGCCCATGATGCAGGTATTCGCAATACTCTTGCCAGCCCTGTTCGTCGCCATAGGCGTGGGTAAAATCATGATGCATCCGCAAGAAATACTCTTCGTTCAGGCGTTCAAGACGGATCTCAAACGGGTCTTCCACCACCGCAATCGCCGCCTGGGTCATGCGTTCGCGCAGACATTCCGGCAGGTGATTCGAACCGATCATCCGGCTTTCATCTTCCAGTACCCACAAGCGTAGATCCTGACGGGCGTCGGTTTTTAGCATTTCGGTAGTCAGCAGGTTTTCAAAACTCGCCTGGCTAAGTTGCGGCTGTAATGTGCGACCAAAAGCAGAGCCGCGATGGCGCGCCAGCCCTTCCAGATCAACACCGTTCGGCTGCTGTTGCACTAACAGCGTTTTACCGCTGCCGGTACAACCGCCAATCAGCACTATCGGTTTTTGTGACAGTTCAATGGTCGCCTGAATCGCGGTCTGGCGCAGTGCCTTATAACCGCCTTCCACCAGCGGATAATCAATTCCCGCTTCATGTAGCCAGCGTTGCACAATATGCGAACGTTGACCGCCACGGGCGCAGCAGAGAATACCTTGCGGATTTTGCAGACAAGCAGAGCGCCAGGCGTCCATGCGCTGCTGACGAATTTCACCCGCCACCAGTTTATGCCCCAGCGCCAGCGCCGCGTCTGACCCTTGCTGTTTATAGCAGGTGCCAACGGCGGCGCGTTCATCGTTATTCATTAACGGCAGGTTGATAGCGGCGGGCATTGCGCCTTGCTCAAACTCAATGGGGGCGCGAACATCAATTATGGGCGTATCAGCAATCAGCAGGGCGCGATAGTCCTGTTCCGTGTATCTCTCTTGCATAGTTAAAAGTGAACCTCAAATCAGCTTGCGCGCTATTTTACGCGCCAACGCGCAAGGAAACTTGATTTTTAACTGCGTGAGTTGCCGAAAATTTCTAAAAATCCACTAATTTCCGGTCTGCGCTGGGTAAACAAGGCCACAATATCTTCCACCGCTTTGCCGCTGCCAAATTTACGCCATGCCAGACTCAATGGCGAAGGAGGGCGCATCGTTGGAATGACCCGGCTGACCAGTTGTTGATTATCAATCATTGACTGGCAAAGTGATTTTGGCAAAAAACCAATACCAACGCCTGCCAGATGGGCGGCGATTTTCGTTTCCATATCAGGAACAATAATCTCTTTTTGCCCCGGCAATCGCCAGGCGACGCGTTTGGTTAAGGTGCGGGCGCTGTCTTCAATATTGACCGCCGGAAAGCGCCGCAACTGTGCTTCTGTTAGTGGCTCTTCAACGTTCGCCAGCGGATGATCTGCCGCCATGACAAAGCGCCATTGCACCGATCCTAAGGGATCAAGACTAAACGTATTTGCCAGCGCCTCGGTTCCCGTGACGCCAATAGCCAGTGAAAAACCTTCGTACAATAGCGAGTCCCAGACGCCCATATAGATTTGCCTGGAGATGTGAAACTGGGTAAACGGGTAACGTTCATTCAGCCACGCCAGCAGCCTGGCAACGGCCTGGGGGTTATAGAGCAGGTTGTTGATGACGATATTTACCTGGCGTTCCACGCCATCGTTCACCTGTTGCAGCTCGCCGGGCATACTTTCGAGCCAACTTAGCCAGTCTCTGGCCTGACAAAGCAGATGTTCGCCTGCCGCTGTCAACGTCACGCTGCGAGTGGTGCGAAAAAACAGTACCACCCCGGTATTCTCTTCCAGAAGTTTAATGCGATAACTGATGGTCGCCGTGGTTTTACATAATCGTTCTGCCGCTTTTGAAAAATTTCCTGTTTCTGCAACCGCAATGAAAGTCCGCAAGGTTTCTGGATCGAACATCTTCAGGTATCCCCTTTTTAAATCAGCAAGTTGCGTGATTTCCTGTCCTTTGATTTACCTGTATTTTTACATGATAACCCTGCGTGAATTGTGGGCTAAATCTAGTTTTGGAAAAATATTCCAACTTTTGTGTTGATGTTGTTCTCTTAAGGTTTTAGATTGCCTGTTATTGAAACCAAGCTGACCGGTCGGCGCTGGTTGAACGGAATTATGTTACAAGGACAAAAAGATGAAACTTCAGGTATTACCGTTAAGTCAGGAAGCTTTCAGTGCTTATGGCGACGTAATCGAGACGCAGAAACGGGATTTTTTCCATATTAACAATGGCCTGGTGGAGCGTTATCACGATTTGGCGCTGGTTGAGATTCTTGAGCAAGACCGTACGCTTATCAGCATTAACCGCGCACAACCGGCCAGGCTGCCGCTGACCATCCACGAACTTGAGCGTCATCCGCTCGGTACCCAGGCGTTTATCCCGATGAAAGGCGAAGTGTTTGTGGTGGTTGTGGCGTCAGGTGACGATAAACCAGACCTGTCAACGCTGCGGGCGTTTATCACCAACGGTGAGCAGGGAGTGAATTATCATCGTAACGTCTGGCATCATCCGCTTTTCGCCTGGCAGCGCGTCACCGATTTTCTGACCATCGATCGCGGCGGCAGTGACAACTGTGATGTTGAAAGTATTCCTGAACAGGAACTCTGTTTTGCGTGACGCCTGTAACCGACTTGCATAAGATAAACTAATTGTTCATTGTTTATGCTCACTTGTAGGTCGGAGTTAACGTAGGTATGACTGAAGTTAGACGGCGCGGCAGGCCCGGACAGGCGGAGCCTGTGGCACAGAAAGGCGCACAGGCATTAGAGCGGGGAATTGCGATTCTGCAATATCTGGAAAAAAGTGGGGGAAGTTCGTCGGTTAGCGATATTTCTCTCAATCTGGATTTGCCGCTTTCAACGACCTTTCGCCTGTTAAAGGTTTTACAGGCAGCGGATTTTGTCTATCAGGACAGTCAGTTAGGCTGGTGGCATATAGGATTAGGTGTCTTTAATGTCGGCGCGGCGTACATCCATAACCGTGATGTCCTCTCCGTCGCCGGGCCGTTTATGCGCCGCCTGATGCTGCTTTCCGGCGAGACAGTCAATGTCGCGATTCGTAACGGCAATGAAGCGGTATTAATTGGTCAGTTAGAGTGTAAATCGATGGTCAGGATGTGCGCGCCGCTGGGCAGTCGTCTGCCGCTGCATGCTTCCGGTGCGGGCAAGGCGCTGCTTTATCCGTTGGCGGAAGAGGAGCTGATGAGCATCATCCTGCAAACCGGTTTACAGCAGTTTACGCCAACCACACTAGTGGATATGCCCACTTTGCTGAAGGACCTGGAACAAGCGCGTGAACTGGGCTATACCGTAGATAAAGAAGAGCATGTTGTAGGCCTGAATTGCATAGCTTCAGCAATTTACGATGATGTGGGTAGTGTTGTTGCCGCTATCTCCATCTCCGGGCCTTCATCAAGACTGACAGAAGATCGTTTTGTCAGTCAGGGTGAGCTGGTCAGAGACACCGCCCGCGATATCAGCACGGCGTTGGGGCTGAAAGCACATCCATAGTGTCTGTCGCATCCCGCTCTGAGGAGCGGGTTTTTTTGACAAAATTTGAAAGTTGGAAAATTTTTCCAATTAATAGAGGTAGGAATAAAATGGCAAAAATGAGAGCCGTTGACGCGGCAATGTATGTGCTGGAGAAAGAAGGTATCACCACCGCCTTCGGCGTTCCGGGAGCAGCAATCAATCCTTTCTATTCAGCGATGCGTAAGCACGGCGGTATTCGTCACATTCTGGCGCGTCACGTAGAAGGCGCTTCGCACATGGCGGAAGGCTATACCCGCGCAACGGCAGGGAATATCGGCGTTTGTCTGGGGACTTCTGGTCCGGCGGGTACTGATATGATCACCGCGCTCTATTCTGCTTCTGCTGATTCCATTCCTATTCTGTGCATTACCGGCCAGGCACCGCGTGCTCGTTTGCATAAAGAAGATTTCCAGGCTGTTGATATCGAAGCAATTGCTAAACCGGTCAGCAAAATGGCGGTTACAGTACGTGAAGCGGCGCTGGTGCCTCGTGTGCTGCAACAGGCATTTCACCTGATGCGTTCTGGTCGTCCGGGGCCGGTACTGGTGGATTTACCGTTCGACGTTCAGGTTGCGGAAATCGAGTTTGATCCTGACATGTACGAGCCGCTGCCAGTCTACAAACCTGCTGCCAGCCGTATGCAGATCGAAAAAGCCGTAGAAATGTTAATCCAGGCCGAGCGTCCGGTGATTGTTGCCGGGGGCGGGGTGATCAACGCCGATGCTGCCGCACTGTTACAACAGTTTGCTGAACTGACCTGCGTTCCGGTGATCCCAACGCTGATGGGCTGGGGATGTATCCCGGATGACCACGAACTGATGGCCGGGATGGTGGGGCTGCAAACCGCGCATCGCTACGGTAACGCAACGCTGCTGGCTTCCGACATGGTGTTTGGCATCGGTAACCGTTTTGCCAACCGTCATACCGGGTCAGTAGAGAAATACACCGAAGGGCGCAAAATCATCCACATCGATATTGAGCCGACGCAAATTGGCCGCGTACTGTGTCCGGATCTCGGCATTGTCTCCGACGCCAAAGCGGCGCTGATGCTGCTGGTTGAAGTGGCCCAGGAGATGCAAAAAGCGGGTCGTCTGCCATGCCGTAAAGAGTGGGTCGCCGACTGCCAGCAGCGCAAACGCACGCTGCTGCGCAAAACTCACTTCGACAATGTGCCGGTGAAACCGCAGCGCGTGTATGAAGAGATGAATAAAGCCTTTGGTCGCGATGTTTGCTATGTCACCACCATCGGTCTGTCGCAAATTGCTGCGGCACAAATGCTGCACGTCTTTAAAGACCGTCACTGGATCAACTGTGGTCAGGCAGGCCCGCTGGGCTGGACCATTCCGGCGGCGCTGGGAGTGTGTGCCGCTGATCCAGAGCGTAATGTGGTGGCGATTTCCGGCGACTTCGACTTCCAGTTCCTGATTGAAGAATTAGCCGTTGGCGCACAGTTCAATATTCCTTACATCCATGTGCTGGTTAACAACGCCTATCTGGGTCTGATTCGCCAGTCGCAGCGCGCGTTTGATATGGATTACTGCGTACAGCTCGCGTTTGAAAATATTAACTCCAGTGATGTGAATGGTTATGGCGTTGACCACGTGAAAGTGGTGGAAGGTTTAGGCTGTAAAGCGATTCGCGTTTTCAAACCGGAAGATATTGCTCCGGCCTTTGAACAGGCGAAAGCGTTAATGGCGCAATACCGTGTTCCGGTGGTGGTGGAAATTATGCTGGAGCGTGTGACGAATATTTCGATGGGCAGCGAACTGGATAACGTCATGGAATTTGAAGATATCGCTGATAACGCTACGGACGCGCCGACTGAAACCTGCTTCATGCACTATGAATAAGGGAGGTAAATAATGTTACGTTTCTCTGCTAATTTATCGATGTTATTTGGCGAATATGATTTTCTCGCCCGTTTTGAGAAAGCCGCGCAGTGTGGTTTTCGCGGCGTTGAATTTATGTTCCCTTATGATTACGACATTGAAGAATTAAAACAGGTGCTGGCGAGTAATAAACTCGAACATACGCTGCATAATTTACCTGCGGGTGACTGGGCGGCGGGCGAGCGCGGTATTGCCTGTATTCCGGGTCGTGAAGAAGAGTTTCGTGATGGCGTAGCAGCGGCGATTCGTTATGCCCGTGCGCTGGGTAATAAAAAAATTAACTGTCTGGTTGGTAAAACGCCAGCAGGTTTCAGTAGTGAACAGATTCACTCGACGCTTGTGGAAAACCTACGTTATGCCGCGAATATGTTGATGAAAGAAGATATTTTATTACTGATTGAACCTATCAACCATTTCGATATTCCTGGTTTCCATCTCACCGGAACTCAGCAGGCGCTGAAACTGATTGACGATGTTGGTTGCTGCAATTTGAAAATTCAGTATGACATTTATCACATGCAGCGGATGGAAGGTGAATTAACCAACACCATGATCCAATGGGCCGATAAAATTGGGCACCTGCAAATCGCCGATAATCCGCATCGCGGCGAACCGGGGACCGGAGAAATTAATTACGATTATCTCTTTAAGGTAATTGAAAATTCTGACTACAACGGTTGGGTTGGCTGTGAATATAAACCTAAAACCACCACGGAAGCCGGTTTAGGCTGGATGGCACCGTACCGTTAAAACGTAACGCTGTTCAGACAATGCTTTTTTAGGCCGCAACGTCGGCAGGGGATCGTGTTGTCTGAATTCAGGAATAGCGATATTTAAAAAGAGGTTAATTATGAAACTGGGATTTATTGGCTTAGGCATTATGGGTACTCCGATGGCCATTAATCTGGCCCGTGCCGGTCATCAATTGCATGTCACAACCATTGGTCCGGTTGCTGATGAATTACTGTCACTCGGCGCCGTTAATGTCGACACCGCGCGTCAGGTAACGGAAGCATCAGACATCATTTTTATTATGGTGCCGGATACGCCGCACGTTGAAGAAGTTCTGTTTGCTGAAAATGGTTGTACCAAAGCCTCGCTGAAGGGCAAAACCATTGTAGATATGAGCTCCATTTCACCGATTGAAACTAAACGTTTTGCCCGTCAGGTAAATGAACTGGGCGGCGATTATCTCGACGCGCCAGTCTCCGGCGGCGAAATTGGCGCCCGGGAAGGGACGTTATCAATTATGGTTGGCGGCGACGAAGCGGTATTTGAAAGTGTGAAACCGCTGTTTGAACTGCTCGGTAAAAATATCACTCTTGTGGGCGGTAATGGCGACGGTCAAACCTGCAAAGTGGCAAACCAGATTATCGTGGCGCTCAATATTGAAGCGGTTTCTGAAGCCCTGCTGTTTGCTTCAAAAGCCGGAGCGGACCCGGTACGTGTACGCCAGGCGCTGATGGGCGGCTTTGCTTCCTCGCGCATTCTGGAAGTTCATGGTGAGCGCATGATTAAACGCACCTTTAATCCTGGTTTTAAAATTGCGCTACACCAGAAAGATCTCAACCTGGCGCTACAAAGTGCGAAAGCACTGGCGCTGAATCTGCCAAACACTGCGACCTGTCAGGAATTATTTAATACCTGTGCGGCAAACGGCGGCAGTCAGTTGGATCACTCTGCGTTAGTGCAGGCGCTGGAATTAATGGCGAATCATAAACTGGCCTGATGCCCGTAATAAAAATGGCCGATATCAGCAAATGATTCGGCCCGCAGTATTAAACATAGAAAGCAGCCAAAGATGTTGCTTCAGCATTAAAAAATATTTTTTATTTTATTAGTTCCTCATAGCTAGATTAAAACAGCGTTATCCGATACGTGAAATTAAGAGGGATTTATGGAACATCAGAGAAAACTATTCCAGCAACGCGGCTATAGTGAAGATTTATTACCGAAAACGCAAAATCAGCGGACCTGGAAAACATTTAACTATTTTACCTTATGGATGGGTTCGGTTCACAACGTTCCCAATTATGTGATGGTTGGCGGCTTTTTTATTCTCGGCTTGTCTACCTTTAGTATAATGCTGGCAATTATCCTTAGCGCCTTTTTTATTGCTGCGGTAATGGTATTAAACGGTGCTGCGGGCAGTAAATACGGTGTGCCTTTTGCCATGATCCTGCGTGCTTCTTATGGCGTGCGTGGCGCTCTGTTTCCCGGATTATTAAGAGGCGGTATTGCTGCCATTATGTGGTTTGGCCTGCAATGTTACGCGGGGTCACTGGCCTGCTTAATTCTGATTGGCAAAATCTGGCCGGGATTTTTAACTCTTGGCGGCGATTTCACCCTGTTAGGGCTTTCACTGCCAGGCCTGATTACGTTCTTACTCTTCTGGCTGGTGAACGTCGGTATCGGCTTCGGCGGTGGCAAAGTATTAAATAAATTCACCGCTATCCTTAATCCGTGCATCTATATCGTTTTCGGCGGCATGGCGATTTGGGCGATTTCGCTGGTCGGAATCGGCCCAATCCTCGACTACATCCCGAGTGGTGTACAGAAAGCAGAAAACAGTGGTTTCCTGTTCCTGGTAGTGATTAACGCAGTGGTCGCGGTATGGGCTGCACCGGCGGTGAGCGCATCCGACTTTACGCAAAACGCGCACTCCTTCCGTGAACAGGCGCTTGGACAAACGCTGGGTTTAGTGGTCGCTTATATCCTGTTTGCCGTTGCCGGGGTGAGTATTATTGCCGGAGCCAGCATTCATTACGGCGCTGACACCTGGAACGTGCTGGATATTGTTCAGCGTTGGGATAGCTTGTTTGCCTCGTTCTTTGCGGTACTGGTTATTCTGATGACCACCATTTCCACGAACGCCACCGGTAATATTATTCCGGCCGGTTATCAGATTGCCGCTATCGCACCAACGAAACTGACCTATAAAAACGGCGTACTGATTGCCAGTATTATCAGCCTGCTGATCTGCCCGTGGAAATTAATGGAGAACCAGGACAGTATTTATCTGTTCCTCGATATTATCGGCGGAATGCTCGGTCCAGTAATTGGCGTGATGATGGCGCATTATTTTGTGGTCATGCGTGGGCAAATTAATCTCGACGAGCTGTACACCGCATCAGGTGATTTTAAATATTACGATAATGGTTTTAACCTCACTGCATTCTCAGTAACTCTGGTGGCGGTTATTTTATCCCTCGGCGGTAAATTTATTCCGGTCATGGAACCGTTATCGCGTGTTTCATGGTTTGTCGGCGTCATCGTCGCCTTTGCGGCCTACGCTTTATTAAAAAAACGCACAGCAGTCGAAAAAACAGGAGAGCAAAAAGTCACAGGTTAATTAATCCCGATATTCAAAATTGAGTTAGAAAAACCAATCTGTATTTTACAAGGAGTTTGTTATGTCTTTTGATTTAATTATTAAAAACGGCACCGTTATTTTAGAAAACGAAGCTCGCGTTGTCGATATCGCCGTTAAAGGCGGAAAAATTGCCGCTATCGGTCAGGATCTGGGCGATGCGAAAGAAGTCATGGATGCGTCTGGTCTGGTGGTTTCACCGGGTATGGTCGATGCGCACACCCATATTTCTGAACCGGGTCGTAGCCACTGGGAAGGTTATGAAACCGGTACTCGCGCAGCGGCAAAAGGCGGAATCACCACCATGATCGAAATGCCGCTCAACCAGCTGCCAGCAACGGTTGACCGTGCATCGATTGAACTGAAGTTCGATGCCGCTAAAGGCAAACTGACTATCGATGCGGCACAACTCGGTGGCCTGGTGTCTTACAACATCGACCGTCTGCATGAGCTGGATGAAGTGGGCGTAGTGGGCTTCAAATGCTTCGTTGCAACCTGTGGCGATCGCGGTATCGACAACGACTTCCGTGATGTAAACGACTGGCAGTTCTTCAAAGGTGCGCAGAAGTTGGGCGAACTGGGTCAGCCGGTGTTGGTGCACTGCGAGAACGCGCTGATCTGTGACGAACTGGGCGAAGAAGCGAAGCGTGAAGGCCGCGTAACCGCACATGACTATGTCGCTTCGCGTCCGGTATTTACCGAAGTGGAAGCGATTCGCCGCGTACTGTACCTGGCGAAAGTTGCTGGTTGCCGTCTGCACGTTTGCCACATCAGCAGCCCGGAAGGCGTTGAAGAAGTGACTCGTGCACGTCAGGAAGGTCAGGACGTTACCTGTGAATCCTGTCCGCATTACTTTGTGCTGGATACCGATCAGTTCGAAGAAATTGGCACCCTGGCGAAGTGTTCACCGCCGATCCGCGATCTGGAAAACCAGAAAGGCATGTGGGAAAAACTGTTTAACGGTGAAATCGACTGCCTGGTTTCCGACCACTCTCCATGCCCGCCGGAAATGAAAGCTGGCAACATCATGAAAGCATGGGGCGGTATCGCCGGTCTGCAAAGCTGCATGGACGTGATGTTCGATGAAGCAGTACAGAAACGCGGTATGTCTCTGGCAATGTTCGGCAAATTAATGGCGACTAACGCAGCAGATATTTTCGGTCTGCAGCAAAAAGGCCGTATCGCCCCAGGAAAAGATGCCGACTTCGTCTTCATTCAGCCGAATAGCAGCTATGTTCTTACCAATGACGATCTGGAATATCGCCACAAAGTCAGCCCGTATGTTGGCCGTACCATTGGCGCACGTATCACGAAAACCCTCTTACGTGGTGATGTGATTTACGACATCGAACAGGGCTTCCCTGTTGCGCCGAAAGGTCAATTTATCCTTAAACATCAGCAGTAATCTGGCCCCTGCAATGCCCGTCCTTGCGGCGGGCATTCTCCGGTTAAGGTGTGTTTATGTTCAATTTTGCAGTCAGCCGCGAAAGCCTGTTATCAGGATTTCAGTGGTTTTTCTTTATTTTTTGCAACACCGTTGTGGTTCCTCCTACGCTGCTTTCGGCTTTTCAGTTGCCGCAAAGTAGCCTGCTTACGCTCACACAATATGCATTTCTCTCTACCGCGCTGGCCTGTTTCGCTCAGGCGTTCTGCGGGCATCGGCGCGCAATTATGGAAGGGCCTGGCGGCCTGTGGTGGGGAACCATCCTCACGATTACTCTCGGCGAAGCGTCGCGCGGAACGCCTGTCAACGATATCGCTACCAGTCTGGCGGTGGGGATAGCACTCTCTGGAGTGTTGACGATATTGATTGGCCTTAGCGGATTAGGTCATCGCCTGGCGCGGCTATTCACCCCGACGGTGATGGTTCTGTTTATGCTGATGCTCGGCGCGCAGCTTACCAGTATCTTTTTTAAAGGTATGCTCGGGCTGCCATTTGGCATAGCTGATCCCAATTTTAAAATTCAGTTACCGCCGTTCGCGCTCGCGGTTGCGGTGATGAGCCTGGTGCTGGCGATGATTATTTTCCTGCCACAACGTTTTGCGCGTTACGGCTTGCTGGTCGGCACGATAACCGGCTGGTTGTTATGGCGCTTTTGCTTTCCTTCTTCGCACTTGCTTTCTGGTGAATTGCACTGGCAATGGTTTCCGCTCGGCAGTGGCGGTACGTTGTCGCCCGGAATTATTCTGACAGCGGTGATTACCGGCTTGGTAAATATCAGCAATACCTACGGCGCCATTCGCGGCACGGACGTTTTTTATCCGCAACAGGGTGCCGGGAATACGCGTTATCGCCGCAGTTTTGTAGCGACAGGATTTATGACGCTGATAACCGTACCGCTGGCGGTAATTCCATTCTCACCGTTTGTTTCATCTATCGGCTTATTGACTCAGACCGGCGATTACACGCGGCGCTCGTTTATTTATGGCAGCGTTATTTGCCTGTTGGTGGCGCTGGTTCCGGCGCTCACGCGACTGTTCTGTAGTATTCCCTTACCGGTGAGTAGCGCCGTCATGCTGGTGTCTTATCTGCCTTTGCTCTTTTCTGCACTGGTGTTTAGCCAGCAAATAACCTTTACCGCACGCAATATTTATCGCCTCGCATTGCCGTTATTTGTCGGCATATTTTTAATGGCATTACCGCCTGTGTATCTGCAAGACCTTCCATTAACGCTTCGTCCTCTGCTCAGTAACGGCTTACTGGTCGGAATTTTACTGGCTGTTCTTATGGATAATCTTATTCCGTGGGAACGCATTAAATAATGAATTGAAAAAGGATTGATAATGAAAATTGTCATTGCGCCAGACTCTTTTAAAGAGAGCTTAAGTGCAGAAAAATGTTGTCAGGCAATTAAAGCCGGATTTTCGACCCTCTTTCCCGATGCGCACTATATCTGTTTACCGATAGCGGATGGCGGCGAAGGGACGGTGGATGCGATGGTCGCCGCGACCGGCGGTAACATCGTGACGCTTGAAGTCTGTGGGCCGATGGGCGAAAAAGTGAATGCTTTTTATGGTCTTACCGGAGACGGGAAAACGGCGGTGATTGAGATGGCGGCGGCAAGTGGCCTGATGCTGGTCGCGCCTGAAAAGCGTAATCCGTTGCTGGCGTCAAGCTACGGCACGGGAGAGCTGATTCGTCATGCGCTGGATAACGGTATTCGCCATATTATTCTCGGCATTGGCGGTAGCGCGACGGTAGACGGAGGTATGGGCATGGCGCAGGCGCTCGGTGTGCGTTTTCTTGATGCTGAAGGTCAGGCGCTGGCAGCTAACGGCAGTAATTTAGCGCGTGTGGCAAGCATTGAGATGGATGAATGCGATCCGCGTCTGGCGAACTGTCATATCGAAGTAGCGTGCGATGTCGATAATCCGCTGGTGGGGCCACGCGGTGCGGCGGTGGTGTTTGGCCCACAAAAAGGGGCAACGCCGGAAATGGTCGAAGAGCTGGAGCATGGGCTGCAAAATTTTGCCCGTGTTTTACAACAGCAAACTGAAATCAACGTCTGTCAGATGGCGGGCGGCGGCGCGGCGGGTGGAATGGGCATTGCGGCGGCGGTGTTCCTCAATGCAGATATCAAACCGGGGATTGAGATTGTACTGCGGGCGGTTAACCTTGAGCAGGCAGTGCAGGGCGCGGCACTGGTGATCACCGGGGAAGGGCGCATCGACTCGCAGACGGCGGGCGGTAAAGCGCCGCTGGGCGTGGCGTCGGTGGCGAAGAAATTAAACGTCCCGGTGATTGGGATTGCTGGCGTATTAGGCGAAGGCGTAGACGTGGTGCACCAGTACGGTATCAATGCTGTTTTCAGTATTCTGCCGCGTCTGGCGCCTTTAGCCGAAGTGCTCGCCAGTGGTGAAGCCAATCTCTTCAACAGCGCGCGTAATATTGCCTGCGCCATTAAAATAGGTCAGGGAATTAAACTCTGACTCTTACCTTTAAAGCGGATGCGGTTCATATCGCATCCGCTTCAGATTGCTGACAACGTGCGGGTTGTTTATGCCTGAACCGTCCTGGAAATCGCGTAAATTATCATGCAGGCCTGATAAGCGAAGCGCATCAGGCAATGTTGCAAAAAAAGCCACGGTATAAACCGTGGCAAAATCCAACATAGCTAAAAATAATCAGGCGAGCGGTATGACTTAAATCTCAACGTCGCGGTTGCAATCTTTCGAGTAAATATAGCTAAACGCTTCACCACGCCCTACGCCATAACCGGCCTGCAAGGAATATGCGCCCATAAAGATGTAATCGCCTTTTTTCACCGGGAGCCAGTTATTGTCGAGGTTATAAACGCCCTGGCCGGAAAGAATATAGGCACCGTGTTCCTGAACGTGGGTTTCGATATAACCGTGGCTGGCACCTGGCGCAAAAGAGAGGATATGCATGTTCATATCAAAGCCTAACTCTTTGGGCAGAAAATCCAGCAGGATAACATCGTCCATGCCTTCATAATGAATGCGTTCCAGTTCGTTGGCGTTACCAGAAACCAGCCACGGCGCATGACCTTCTACTGGAACATAGCGACGCTTATACAAGAAGATTTGGCTGTCCTCGGCCTGCGCGTTAACGAATGTCATTAAGGAACCTGGCGGGCAATAAAGATAACCGCCTTCACTTAAGGCAAATGTTTTCCCTTCGGCTTTGGCAGTGATATTTCCAGAAATCACATACAGAAAAGTTTCAATTCCTTCTCCGCCGAATCCCTGCTGATTACCGCCATGTTGATGCAGCGTCACCAGATAATCGACAAAAGAGGCACCCAGCTTTGGCGTGGACAGGATTGTCGCGTCACAATTTTCAAAGCCCGGAATAATATTTTTTACCAGACCATCCGGGGTTAACAGTGCGAAATTACCGTGTTTCACAATCGCGCGGTTAGCCAGTAAATCATCGCGGTAACCCGTGACGTTATTTAAATATCCCATTTATGACTCCTTATTTCTGCCAGGCAAGTTGATAAAGCATGAGTGCCAACGTTTTGACCCCTTCAGCAAGGTCGTTAATATTGGTGCGTTCCGCCGGGTTATGGCTGATGCCGTTAATGCTGGGAATGAAAATCATGCAGGTTGGCACGCGAGGCGCGAAAATTTGCGCGTCGTGTCCGGCGCCACTGTGCATCACCCGATAGTTTAGTGCCTCACTTTCGCACAGTTCCGTCAGGGTAGTGACCAGCTCTTTGTTCATTGGCACCGGTTCTTCATCCATCCATAAATCGATATCAATACCAATGTCCATTTCATCGCAAATCACCCGCATGTCATTTTCTAACTGTTGGGAGAAATCGCGCAGCACGGCGGCGTCGGTATGGCGACAATCAATGGTGAAAGTGGTTTTCCCCGGCACCACGTTAACCGTATTCGGGCGCGGCTCCACCTTGCCAAAGGTCAGCACCAGCGGATCGCCCATCTTTTTCGCTTTCTCAACCGACTGATGGCAAATGCGACTGAAAGCGTAAACCGTATCACGACGATAGCCCATCGGCGTGGTGCCTGCATGGTTTGATTCGCCGTTCAGCGTCACCGTATAACGACGCTGCCCGACAATCGCATTCACGACGCCAATTGACTGACCATTACTTTCCAGCACACAGCCCTGTTCGATATGCAGTTCGACAAAGGCTTTAATGTCCTCGCGCGGTGGCAGTGGCGCGTTTGGCAGAGCAAATCCGCAGGCGAGCATGGCATTGAGGAAGCTGTTGCCTTTGGCATCACAGATATTTCGCACGTCGTCAGGATCCGCCAGACCGAAAATGTTTTTGCTGCCCCAGAAAACATACGGGAAGCGACTGCCTTCTTCTTCCGCCATCGCCACCACTTCGACCGTACGCAGCGGTGCGCCGTATTGCGTTTTCAGCCAGTCAATTGCCAGCCACGCCGCCAGTGCGCCGAATTGCCCGTCGAGGTTACCGCCGTTAACCACGGTATCAATATGCGAACCGCTCAGAATCACTTCCTGTGGATATTCGCCGCCGCTCAGGCGACCATATAAATTTCCCACTTCATCGAAACGTGTTTCCAGCCCACTTGCTGCCATTCTTTTTTTAAATTGCTGCTGGGTTTCCAGCCATTCCGGCGAATAAAGTAAACGGGTCATTCCGCCCGTTGGGTCAGCACCAAAAGAGGAAAGCCAGGGTAGCGTTTCTTCTATGGCTTGACGAAAATGTGTAATCATAGGAAAGTCCTGTCTCAATAATTATTGCGCAAAGGGATTTTTCGTTTCGTATGACGTGTTATAAAGCGCGTCGGAAATTAAATACTGGTAAATATCATCAACAATTTCGATGCCTTCGACGGCGGCTTTGCGTTGTTTAATATCCTGATCCTGTCCGGGATAATAAACCTGGTTAAAACCGGGCGCGGGGGTAATGGCATTTAATTCGCGCATGGTCTGGCTAAGATGTTGACGGAATAATTCGCTGGAGGAGAAAAAGTTCGGGTTAATTACCAGATGTAACTGCCCCAAATTACGTCCGGCGTGTAAATCGTCATACATCGAACTGACCTGACGCCCGAACGGTAAGCCAAGCAACACCCCTGAGAGCACGTCAATCATCATCATCAGGCCATAACCTTTCGGTCCGGCGGCGGGAAGCAGAGCATGTACCGCGAATGGATCGGTGGTTGGTGCGCCGTTTTTATCGACTGCCCAGCTATCTGGAATAGACATATTGCGCGAGCGCGCGTCGAGCACTTTTCCCCATGCCTGGACGGTAGTCGCCATATCAAAGGTCAGAATGTCGTCGCCTTCTCCCGGCGCGGCAAAGGCCAGCGGATTGGTGCCGTAGTAAATTTCCGCGCCGCCAAACGGCACAACCATCGGATCGGACTGGCACATTGAAATACCAATCAATCCGGCATGTGCTGCCTGCTGCACAAAGTAAGAGATTGCGCCGCTGTGGCCCATTCGGCTGATACCGACGACGGCAACGCCATTTTGTTGGGCGGTTTTAATGGCATGTTCCATGCCCATTTTTGCGGCCACTTGCCCGGCGGCATTGTCGGCATGCAAAATTGCCGAACATGGCCCGGTTTCCTCAAGACGAAACTCCGGTTCGCGGTTGGTGCCGCCTTTTGAAATGCGTTCTGCGTAGTATTCCACGCGTACCGCGCCATGAGAGTGGATCCCTCTGGCATCGGCGTAAACCAATACTTCAGCAACGGTTGCAGCGTGCTCACGTTTCAAGCCAGCCTGGCAAAGTTTATTCTCAATTAGCTGGTGGAGTGTTTCCCGACTGATTTTCATCTGTCTTCCTTTTTAACGACGGTGTGAAGCATGACTGCAATTAACATACAGGGAAAATAACTGGATTATGTGATCCAGACAGGCAAAAAAATATAGTTAGAATTTATTTGATAATCTGCCTGCTTTTAACCTGATTTTTAAAATAACGCCACTTGTTAAAAAATAACAAGTAATAGTCTGGCGGTTGTTTGAATTCTTTTGCTAATAATCCCTGTGTGATATTCATCACCTTATTTGTCACCGTCCATCGATACCGTAATGAGCACATTAACACTGCTCGTGCAATTGCCATGGGTGCAATTTTTAAGGAGTTGTTATGGTCCACGCCTTTATTAAAAAAGGGTGTTTTCAGGATTCGGTCAGTTTAATGATTATTTCACGAAAACTCAGCGAATCAGAAAATGTTGATGATGTTTCCGTCATGATGGGTACGCCCGCTAATAAAGCGTTATTAGATACCACAGGTTTTTGGCATGACGATTTTAATAATGCCACGCCGAACGATATTTGCGTGGCAATTCGTAGCGAAGCGGCGGATGCGGGGATCGCGCAGGCGATTATGCAGCAGCTTGAAGAGGCGCTAAAGCAACTGGCGCAGGGTATGGGCAGTTGCCAGGCGTTAACGCAGGTGCGTCGCTGGGATAGCGCCTGCCAAAAATTACCCGACGCCAATCTGGCGCTGATATCAGTGGCTGGTGAATACGCAGCGGAGCTGGCGAATCAGGCGTTGGATTGCAATCTTAACGTGATGATGTTCTCCGATAACGTCACGCTGGAAGATGAAATCCAACTCAAAACCCGTGCGCGGGGAAAAGGCTTGCTGGTGATGGGGCCGGACTGCGGTACGTCGATGATTGCCGCCACGCCGCTGGCTTTCGCCAACGTGATGCCGGAAGGCAACATTGGCGTCATTGGCGCTTCTGGTACCGGGATTCAGGAACTGTGCTCGCAGATTGCGCTGGCTGGTGAGGGAATTACTCACGCGATTGGCCTTGGCGGGCGCGATCTCAGCCGTGAAGTGGGTGGTATCAGTGCGCTAACGGCGCTGGAAATGCTCAGTGCAGACGAGAAAAGCGAAGTGCTGGCGTTTGTCTCAAAGCCACCTGCCGAAGCTGTGCGCCTGCGTATCGTTAACGCGATGAAAGCGACAGGTAAACCAACAGTGGCGCTGTTTTTAGGTTATACCCCGGCGGTAGCCCGCGACGAAAATGTCTGGTTTGCCTCCTCGCTGGATGACGCAGCGCGCCTGGCTTGCCTGCTTTCGCGGGTTACTGCGCGACGTAATGCGCTAGCGCCTGCCAACAAAGGTTTTATTTGTGGTTTGTATACTGGCGGTACGCTGGCTGCCGAAGCGGCGGGATTACTTGCCGGATATCTTGCTGTGGCGACTGACGCTACCCATCAACATGGCATGATGCTGGATGCCGACGGGCATCAGATCCTCGACCTGGGCGATGATTTCTACACCGTCGGGCGTCCCCATCCAATGATCGACCCAACCTTACGCAACCTGCTAATTGCCGATCTTGGCGCAAAACCGCAGGTGCGCGTGTTGCTGCTCGATGTGGTGATTGGCTTCGGCGCGACCGCCGATCCTGCCGCCTCGCTGGTGAGCGCCTGGCAGAAAGCCTGTGCCGCGCGTTCAGACAACCAACCGCTGTACGCCATTGCCACGGTGACAGGCACCGAACGTGACCCGCAATGCCGCTCGCAGCAAATCGCCACGCTGGAAGATGCGGGGATCGCGGTAGTGAGTTCGCTGCCGGAAGCCACATTACTGGCAGCGGCGCTGATTCGCCCGCTTTCTCCCGACGCACATCAACATACACCGTCATTACTGGAAAACGTCGCTGTCATAAACGCTGGATTACGCAGTTTTGCGCTGGAACTACAAAGCGCCAGCAAACCGGTTGTGCATTACCAATGGGCGCCAGTCGCTGGCGGCAATAAAAAACTGGCTCGTTTATTAGAACGTTTGCAATAAGGGGTTCCCATGTTTACATCAGTGGCGCAAGCCAATGCTGCGGTTATCGAACAAATTCGTCGTGCTCGTCCACACTGGCTGGATGTGCAACTGGCATCTTCACTTATTAACGAATTAAATCAGTGTAAAACACTGCTTCACGCCGGGCCGCCGATGCGCTGGCAGGAGATGACCGGGCCAATGAAAGGGGCATGCGTGGGCGCGTGTCTGTTTGAAGGCTGGGCGAAAGATGAAGCGCAGGCACTGGCGATGCTTGAGCAGGGGGAAGTGAACTTTGTCCCTTGCCATCATGTGAATGCCGTCGGGCCAATGGGCGGCATTACTTCTGCCAGTATGCCGATGCTGGTGGTCGAGAACGTAACCGATGGCAACCGGGCATACTGCAACCTCAACGAAGGTATCGGCAAAGTGATGCGTTTTGGCGCTTACGGCGAAGATGTCCTGACTCGCCATCGCTGGATGCGCGATGTGTTGATGCCGGTATTAAGTGCCGCATTAGGGCGCATGGAGCGGGGTATCGATCTCACCGCGATGATGGCGCAGGGCATTACGATGGGCGATGAGTTCCATCAGCGTAATATTGCTTCCTCGGCACTGCTGATGCGTACGCTGGCACCACAAATTGCCCGTCTCGACCACGATAAACAGCACATTGCTGAAGTGATGGATTTCCTCAGCGTGACCGATCAGTTCTTCCTCAACCTCGCGATGGCCTACTGCAAGGCGGCAATGGATGCAGGCGCGATGATCCGCGCGGGCAGCATCGTTACGGCAATGACCCGCAACGGCAATATGTTCGGGATTCGGGTGAGTGGGCTTGGCGATCGCTGGTTTACAGCCCCAGTAAACACTCCGCAGGGGCTATTTTTCTCCGGCTTCTCGCAGGAACAGGCGAATCCGGATATGGGCGATAGCGCGATTACCGAAACCTTTGGTATCGGTGGCGCGGCAATGATCGCCGCACCTGGCGTAACGCGCTTTGTCGGTGCGGGTGGCATGGACGCAGCCAGAACCGTTTCTGAAGAGATGGCGGAAATCTTCCTTGAGCGCAATATGCAGTTGCAGATCCCCGGCTGGGATTTCCAGGGCGCGTGTCTGGGGCTGGATATTCGTCGCGTGGTGGAAACCGGTATTACGCCGCTTATCAACACTGGCATCGCCCATAAAGAGGCGGGGATCGGGCAGATTGGCGCAGGCACCGTGCGTGCACCGCTGGCCTGTTTTGAACAGGCGCTGGAAGCACTGGCTGAAAGCATGGGTATTGGTTGAGGAATGCGCAATGACGATCATCCATCCTCTGCTTGCCAGTCGTAGCGCACTGGACTATCGCCAGTCCTGGAGGTTAGCGGGAGTGTGGCGGCGGGCGATTAACCTGATGACGGAAAGCGGCGAACTGTTAACGCTGCATCGTCAGGGAAGTGGTTTCGGTCCCGGAGGATGGGTGCTTCGCCGCGAGCAATTCGATGCGTTATGCGGTGGATTATGCGGCAATGAACGACCGCAGGTTGTGGCACAAGGGATTCGCCTTGGGCGTTTCACGGTTAATCAGCCACAGCGTTATTGTTTGCTGCGTATTACGCCGCCTGCGCATCCTCAACCGCTTGCAGCTGCATGGATGCAACGTGCGGAAGAAACCGGACTTTTTGGGCCACTGGCGTTGGCGGTAAGCGAGCCGCTACCTGCTGAATTACGCCAGTTTCGCCACTGTTTTCAGACCGCGCTCAATGGCGTTAAGACCGACTGGCGGCACTGGCTGGGCAAAGGTCCTGGCTTAACGCCAAGTCATGATGACACGCTGACCGGAATGCTGCTGGCGGCCTGGTATTTTGGCGCTATAGATTTGTGCTCTGGTGGCCAGTTTTTTTCCTGTTCCGACAATCTTCAACTCGTTACCACGGCGGTGAGCGTCTGTTATTTACGTTACGCCGCGCAAGGCTATTTCGCCTCGCCACTCCTGCACTTTGTTCATGCCCTGAGTTGCACGAAACGTACCGCTGCGGCGACTGATTCGCTACTGGCGCTGGGGCATACGTCAGGGGCCGATACGCTGCTGGGGTTCTGGCTTGGTCAACAATTATTACAAGGAAAATCATGAAAACACTGGTTGTAGCTCTTGGGGGCAACGCATTACTCCAGCGCGGTGAGGCGCTGACGGCAGAAAATCAGTATCGCAATATCGCCAGTGCTGTACCTGCGCTGGCACGCCTGGCCCGTTCTTATCGGCTGGCGATTGTCCACGGCAACGGGCCGCAGGTGGGGCTGCTGGCGTTACAGAATCTGGCGTGGAAAGAGGTGGAGCCGTATCCGCTGGATGTGCTGGTGGCGGAAAGTCAGGGGATGATTGGCTATATGCTGGCGCAAAGTTTGCGCGCGCAGCCGCAGATGCCGCCTGTGACGACGGTGCTGACACGCATTGAAGTATCGCCTGATGATCCGGCGTTTATGCAGCCGGAGAAATTTATCGGCCCGGTTTATCAGCCAGAAGAACAAGAGGCACTGGAAGCGGCTTATGGCTGGCAGATGAAACGTGACGGCAAATATGTGCGCCGGGTGGTGGCGTCTCCCCAGCCGCGTAAAATTCTCGACAGCGAAGCCATCGAACTGTTGCTCAAAGAAGGGCATGTGGTGATTTGCAGCGGTGGCGGCGGTGTGCCGGTGACGGATGACGGGGCAGGGAGTGAAGCAGTGATTGATAAAGATCTCGCTGCCGCGCTGCTTGCCGGGCAGATTAATGCCGATGGACTGGTGATCCTCACCGATGCTGACGCGGTTTATGAAAACTGGGGAACGCCGCAGCAACGCGCCATTCGCCGTGCTACACCGGATGAGCTAGCGCCATTTGTCAAAGCCGATGGTTCGATGGGGCCGAAGGTGACGGCGGTGAGTGGTTATGTCAGGAGCTGTGGTAAACCTGCGTGGATTGGGGCGTTATCGCGGATTGAAGAGACGCTGGCGGGCGAGGCGGGGACCTGTATTTCGCTGTAGTCGTAGGCATTTATGCCTGATGCGATGCTGGCGCATCTTATCAGGCCTACAATGGGTGCCGGATTGGTAGGCCGGATAAGGCGTTCACGCCGCATCCGGCAATCGGCGCACGATGCCTGATGCGATGCTGGCGCATCTTATCAGGCCTACAGTCGGTGCCGGATTGGTAGGCCGGATAAGGCGTTCACGCCGCATCCGGCAATTGGCGTACGATGCCTGATGCGATGCTGGCGCATCTTATCAGGCCTACAATGGGTGCCGGACTGGTAGGCCGGATAAGGCGTTCACGCCGCATCCGGCAATTGGCGCACGATGCCTGATGCGATGCTTGACGCGTCTTATCAGGCCTACAATTGGTGCCGGACTGGTAGGCCGGATAAGGCGTTCACGCCGCATCCTGCAATTGGCGTACGATGCCTGATGCGATGCTGGCGCATCTTATCAGGCCTACAATCGGTGCCGGATCGGTATGCCGGATAAGGCGTTCACGCCGCATCCGGCAAGACAATGAGCACCAGGTTAACTGAACTTACTCTGCGCCCAAATCACGCCACTGGCATATTCCGTCGGCAGCAGCGGGATTAATGCTTCCAGCGTCGCGGTCAGACGCGATGTGTCGCTGTCGGTCAAATTCAGATGCCCCACTTTACGCCCCAGGCGGACTTCTTTGTCGTACCAGTGCAGATGTACCAGTGGCAGTTTCAGCCAGTCATAATTCACATCGCTACCAATCAGGTTGATCATCACCGACGGGCTATTGACCACTGGTTGCGGTAACGGCAGATTGGTAATCGCCCGCAGGTGCAGCTCAAACTGGCTGATGCTGGCGCCGTTTTGCGTCCAGTGACCACTGTTATGCACACGCGGAGCCAGTTCGTTGATCAGCAGACCTTGCGGGGTGACAAAACACTCCATCGCCATCACGCCTACATAGCCCAGTTCCTGCATAATCGCCGACAGCATCTCTTCGGCCTGCGCCTGTTGCTGCGCGTTGGCCTGCGGGAAAGCGACGCTGGTGCGCAAAATACCGTCCTGATGCAGGTTATGCGTCAGCGGATAAAACACTGTGCTGCCATCAAAGCCGCGCGCGCCAACCAGCGACACTTCACCAGAGAAGTTAATGCCCTGTTCGACAATACATTCGCCGTAGCATTCAGCCGGTAACTGTTCGGTTTCAGCGGCACGTAAGCGCCATTGACCGCGACCGTCATAGCCGCCAGTGCGACGTTTAACAATCGCCAGCTCACCTAAACGCTCAAACACAGCAGGCCACTCACTGCGATCGGCAAGTAACTGCCACGGTGCGGTCGGCAGGTGGAGCTTGTCGAAAAGCTGCTTCTGAGTCAGACGGTCGGCAATAATCGGGAACACATCGCGGTTCACAAAGGCCGGATGGCGCGCCAGCTCGCGGGTTAATGCGGTTTCTGGCCAGCGTTCGATCTCAGCGGTAATCACGCTTTGTTGAAAAGGTACCGCTGCCGGTTCAGCGTCCAGTCCGACCGGCCAGACAGCAATACCTAACGGTTCACCGGCCTGACGCAACATACGGCCTAACTGCCCGTTGCCGAGCACGCAAACCTGTTTCATGCCGCACCTCGCGGGTCCGGGTTTTCCAGCACTTCGTCGGTCTGGGCTTTGCGCCAGTCGCTAAGGCGCTGGTGCAGTTCTTTATCGTGAGTCGCAAGAATTTGTGCTGCCAGTAAGGCTGCGTTTGCCGCGCCCGCTTTACCAATCGCCAGCGTACCTACCGGAATGCCGCGCGGCATTTGCACGATGGAGTAGAGGCTATCGACACCGCTCAGTGCGGCGCTCTGTACTGGTACGCCCAGCACTGGCACTAGCGTTTTGGCGGCAATCATGCCCGGCAGGTGCGCTGCGCCGCCCGCGCCCGCAATAATCACCTGATAACCGTTATCTTCGGCGCTTTCGGCGAAGCTGAACAATTTATCGGGGGTGCGGTGAGCAGAAACCACTTCAACGTGGTGCGGGACATTCAGGATTTCGAAGATTTCGGCGGCGAACTGCATGGTAGCCCAGTCGCTTTTGGACCCCATCACGATGGCGACACGCGCCGGATTATTGCGGGAAGACATGCGTCTTAAAACTCCTGTGGTGCACAACTCTCGGCTTTAGAGGGCACAGAGAATAGCACGGAAAGAGAACAAGGAAAACGGTTGCGTAGGCGGGATTAACCGTCATTTGTTGAGTTTTTAATCTGATCTGCGTGTTGATTATGCGCTCTGGATGAACTGGCAAAGAATGCCCATATCAGCACAATGCTCCACGGAAAAAAGCAAATACCGACAATCAATACAAATCTTTCGACAAAACGTTGGTTATGGGGGCGGGTGAGTACTAAGTAAATGAGCCAGAAATAGGCTATCCACGAAATGACCGCCGCCGCCACCAGTGACAATGCGCCAAAATAGAAGCCGACAAGGCCAAACCAGCTAATACACAGAGGCGCTCCTGCCGTAAGGGCGATACCAGAAATCAAAAATCCGTTGCAGCGTTGCATAATAATATTCCCTGTTGTTATTTCACTCAGGGATTTATTACCTTGCTGGCTCAGAAAAAGATATACAGGTTGCGGTAGTCTGGCGCTTTTTCAGAATCTGTTCATTCGCGGTCAGAAAGGAAAATGAATCAACTCAACGTCATCCGCCGTGACTTTCACCATCGAACCTTCGGTATGCCAGGCACCCAGCACGACGCGGAAAGCAGGTTGTTGATTGGCGATGAGTTCATGGACTGCCGGGCGATGGGTATGCCCGTGGATCAGCCACTGTACCTGATGCTTTTCCATCGCACTGACCACCGCGTTTTGGTTTACATCCATGATCGCCAGCGATTTACTGCTGTTGGCTTCTTTACTGTTCGCGCGCATTCTTGCGGCAATACGTTTGCGCACAAATAACGGCAGGGCGAGGAATAGCGTTTGTAGCCACGGTTTGTGGACTTTGGCGCGAAATGCCTGATAACCCACGTCATCGGTACACAGCGTGTCGCCATGCATAATCAGCACCCGACGACCATAAAGTTCGAGCACTTTTTCTTCCGGCAATAACGTCATGCCGCTTTCACGGGCAAAGCGCTTGCCGAGCAGAAAATCACGGTTGCCATGAATGAAATAACAGGGAACGCCGGAATCGGATAGCGCTTTGATTGCCGCTGCTATCTGGCGATGAAACGGGCTGGGATCGTCGTCGCCAATCCATGCTTCAAACAGATCGCCAAGAATATATAGCGCGTCGGCCTTGCGGGCTTCTCCCGCTAAAAAACGCAGAAAACCGGCGGTGATCGCCGGTTCTTCCACGCAGAGATGAAGGTCTGCAATAAAGAGTGTCGCCACGATTACTCGCTAACGGTCACGCTTTCAATGATGACGTCTTCTTTTGGCACGTCCTGGTGCATACCGCTACGACCGGTTGCAACACCTTTGATTTTGTCTACTACGTCCATGCCTTCAACCACTTCAGCAAACACGCAGTAGCCCCAACCTTGCAGGCTTTCGCCAGAGAAGTTCAGGAAGTCATTATCAACTACGTTGATGAAGAACTGCGCAGTTGCAGAGTGCGGCGCCTGAGTACGGGCCATTGCCAGCGTACCACGGGTGTTTTTCAGACCGTTGTTGGCTTCGTTTTTGATCGGGTCTTTGGTTGCTTTTTGTTTCATGCCCGGTTCAAAACCGCCGCCCTGAATCATAAAGCCGTTGATAACACGGTGGAAAATGGTGTTGTTGTAAAAACCTTCGCGGCAGTAGTCCAGGAAGTTTTTAACTGTTTCAGGTGCTTTATCGTCAAAAGTTTTGATGACAATATCGCCGTGATTGGTGTGGAAAGTAACCATTTTTGCATCCTGTTCCGTTTGATTGGTGCTTCAACCCAGTTCGGGTCATATATAGGGTGGTGTTATAGCATAACCGCACGATCGGATCATCTCGCAATGTATGCTGAATCGCGCGGGAAATATGGGTATTATACGCAACTCAATTACCCACACATGTCTAAACGGAATCTTCGATGCTAAAAATCTTCAATACTCTGACACGCCAAAAAGAGGAATTTAAGCCTATTCACGCCGGGGAAGTCGGCATGTACGTGTGTGGAATCACCGTTTACGACCTCTGTCATATCGGTCACGGGCGTACCTTTGTTGCCTTTGACGTGGTCGCACGCTACCTGCGTTTCCTCGGCTACAAGCTGAAGTATGTGCGCAACATTACTGATATCGACGACAAAATCATCAAGCGCGCCAATGAAAATGGCGAAAGCTTTGTGGCGCTGGTGGATCGCATGATCGCCGAAATGCACAAAGATTTTGATGCTTTGAACATTCTGCGCCCGGATATGGAGCCGCGTGCGACGCACCATATCGCAGAAATTATTGAACTCACTGAACAACTGATCGCCAAAGGTCACGCTTATGTGGCGGATAACGGCGACGTGATGTTCGACGTACCGACCGATCCGACTTATGGCGTGCTGTCGCGTCAGGATCTCGACCAGCTGCAGGCAGGGGCGCGCGTTGACGTGGTCGATGACAAACGCAACCCGATGGACTTCGTACTGTGGAAGATGTCGAAAGAGGGGGAACCGAGCTGGCCGTCTCCGTGGGGCGCGGGCCGTCCAGGCTGGCACATTGAGTGTTCGGCAATGAACTGCAAACAACTGGGTAACCACTTTGATATCCACGGCGGTGGTTCTGACCTGATGTTCCCGCACCACGAGAACGAAATCGCCCAGTCCACCTGTGCGCATGATGGTCAGTATGTGAACTACTGGATGCACTCCGGCATGGTGATGGTTGACCGCGAGAAGATGTCGAAATCGCTGGGTAACTTCTTCACCGTGCGCGATGTGCTGAAATACTACGACGCGGAAACCGTGCGTTACTTCTTAATGTCGGGTCACTATCGCAGTCAGTTGAACTACAGCGAAGAGAACCTGAAGCAGGCACGTGCGGCGCTGGAGCGTCTCTACACTGCGCTGCGTGGCACAGACAAAACCGTCGCGCCTGCCGGTGGCGAAGCGTTTGAAGCGCGCTTTATTGAAGCGATGGACGACGACTTCAACACCCCGGAAGCGTATTCCGTGCTGTTCGATATGGCACGTGAAGTGAACCGTCTGAAAGCAGAAGATATGGCAGCGGCGAACGCAATGGCGTCTCACCTGCGTAAACTTTCTGCCGTGCTGGGTCTGCTGGAGCAAGAACCAGAAGCATTCCTGCAAAGCGGCGCGCAGGCAGACGACAGCGAAGTGGCTGAGATTGAAGCGTTAATTCAACAGCGTCTGGATGCCCGTAAAGCGAAAGACTGGGCGGCGGCAGATGCGGCGCGTGACCGTCTTAACGAGATGGGGATCGTGCTGGAGGATGGCCCACAAGGGACCACCTGGCGTCGTAAGTAATTGCGCTATTGCCGGATGCGAGTTCTCTCGCATCCGGTTATCGCCTGCTCCACCACAACATTCCCATCAGCACCATTCCCGGCAACCATACCCACATCAATTCAGAAATAATCACCTGATGTCCGTACGGCGTGGTGTAACGAGACAACGCAAACGGTGCGACCTTAATCACCTGCCAGGGAGCGAAAAAGCGTTCATCTGACCACGGCCATAGCCAGCCAACGCCTTTACCGCCAGTGGTTACCGAATCCAGCAAACTGTGCGAGAGCAACGAGACGGTTAAAAACAGCCAGCAGCGAATCAGCCCAGCCCTGAACCATCGTCGACCAATAAGTACGCATAGCAGCGGGACAACAAACGCAAACGCCAGCGAATGGGTAAACCCGCGATGACCAAAAACATTGCCGTAAGCAACGCCAAATTTAAACGACAATACGTCGGCATCGGGCAGCATCGCCAGGACAATTCCGGCAAATAACAGACGTGGCGGGATGATTTTCGACCCCAGTCCTAAGCCCAGACAAAGGGGGACTGCGGCGTGAGTAATAACGGTTGGCATGATGATCGCTTCGGCAAAATGTCGATGCTATCAGCATGGCTGAACGGGGCGTAGAGGGCAAAAGTCTGAAAAGAGAACCGGCCTGTTGATACAGGCCGGGAAAGGGATCAGGCAACAACCTGTACGCTGTGACCTGCAAAACTTACTGTCTGCCCGGCGACGATTTTGCAGCGTTTGCGCGTTTCGACCGCGCCGTCGACTTTTACCTGGCCTTCAGCAATGACGATTTTCGCCTGCGCGCCGCTTTCGCTCCAGCCTTCCAGTTTCAGTAAGTCGCACAGCTCAACGTGCGGATGTTTACCTAAAGAAAATGTCGCCATGTTACTCACCCTGTGGATCATGATATTCAACGCACGCCTGTAGCGTGTTTTCAATCAGCGTGGCAACCGTCATCGGGCCAACGCCGCCGGGAACAGGCGTAATGTACGAGGCGCGTTTAGCCGCGTCTTCAAACACAACGTCGCCCACAACTTTGCCATTTTCCAGACGGTTGATGCCGACATCAATCACAATTGCGCCTTCTTTGATCCAGTCACCAGGAATAAAGCCCGGCTTGCCGACGGCGACGATCAGCAGATCGGCGTTTTCTACGTGATGACGCAGATTTTTAGTGAAACGGTGGGTAACGGTGGTGGTGCAACCTGCCAGCAGCAGTTCCATGCTCATCGGGCGGCCAACGATGTTCGATGCGCCAATCACCACGGCGTTGAGGCCAAAGGTATCAATGTTGTAACGCTCAAGCAGCGTGACGATACCGCGCGGGGTGCAAGGACGCAGACGCGGAGCGCGCTGGCACAGACGACCGACGTTGTAAGGATGGAAACCGTCCACGTCTTTGTCCGGGTGAATACGTTCCAGCACTTTGACGTTATCAATTCCCGCCGGTAATGGCAGTTGCACCAGAATGCCATCGATGGTGTTGTCGGCATTCAGTACATCGATAAGCTCCAGCAGCTCTGCTTCGCTGGTAGTTTCCGGAAGATCGTATGAGCGGGAGATGAATCCCACCTCTTCGCAAGCTTTGCGTTTGCTTGCGACATAAATTTGCGATGCAGGGTTGCTGCCCACCAGCACAACGGCCAGTCCCGGCGCCCGCAGTCCGGCTGCAATACGCGCCTGAACTTTTTGAGCAACCTCAGAGCGCACCTGCTGCGCAATCGTTTTACCATCTATAATCTTTGCTGCCATCAGAGAGAGGATTCCATCTGTTACGTAGGTCGAAGGGGATGCGTCTATTTTGTCAGAAGCGGGGCGTGATGTCAGTTTTCGTTTTCAGGAAAGTAAAACCTTCTGTACCTGGCGATAATGATAACCGTCGTTGGTTTGCCGCCGTAGTGAGCTAAATCTGATGTGGTCGTACACTTGTTCAGCAACCAGTTCAAAAGCCATTGACTCAGCAAGGGTTGACCGTATAATTCACGCGGTTGAACTGCATCACAGCATCAATGCGCCCTTAGCTCAGTTGGATAGAGCAACGACCTTCTAAGTCGTGGGCCGCAGGTTCGAATCCTGCAGGGCGCGCCATTACAATTCAATTAGTTACGCCTTCTTTATTTCCTTCATAATTTCAGAGTGGACGTATTTGGGACATCATTACCAAAAATGTCGTCTATTTTCCTCGCGTGCTCCGTCAAATGATTAGGCGCAAAGTGAGCATATCTACGCACCATTTCAATGGATTCCCATCCGCCCATTTCCTCAAGCACTGATGAAGAACATCAATGAATGCACCAGAATGAATCCGGTGAGTTAAGTTCAAACTGTAGTACAATTCTCTTCGGTATTAACAGGAAAGAATATGCTATGAACCCTTATATTTATCTTGGTGGCGCAATACTTGCAGAGGTCATTGGTACAACCTTAATGAAGTTTTCAGAGGGGTTTACACGGTTATGGCCCTCTGTTGGTACGATTATTTGTTACTGTACATCATTCTGGTTATTAGCTCAGACGCTGGCTTATATTCCTACAGGGATTGCTTATGCTATCTGGTCAGGCGTCGGTATCGTCCTGATTAGCTTACTTTCCTGGGGATTTTTCGGCCAACGGCTGGATCTGCCAGCCATTATAGGCATGATGTTGATTTGTGCCGGAGTGTTGGTAATTAACCTGTTGTCACGAAGCACACCACATTAAAAATAATTACTTTTGAATCGTATAAACATAAAGCAGCCCGTATCTTTATACGGACTGCTTTTTATACTGCTGGTAAATGTTTTTAGGTTAGTGGAGCAGGGGATTACCATATTTGTGTTCTGAACAATAGTAATAAAGTTTTCAGCGAGAAATGCCGCCAACATTTTGTGATGAAACGGAGATTGGTGGTAAATGGGGAAACAGGGGCTGTAGTTATTAGCTGCCGAGAATTAATTGTTTATAGCAGTATAAAAAACTGTTTATTTTTTAAACTTCATCCACATTGTGGATAAATATGAGAACCACCCGCTGAACGGGTGGTTATGCGTAAGTTAAATTTTATAATTTTAGTGAATGTTTACGCTGCAATAATGCAAATGATAGTGGACAAAAAGCACAATCAGACGATGCGTTCACTGTAGGATGCAACTGCCTGAGCATGGTAACCTGCCCCAAATTTCTGTCTGAACCCATCATTGCTAAGATAATAATAAGAATTATTATCTTTATTAAAGGCGTAAATGCCACACACACCGGAGTCCTCATTAATTGTGTTCCATCCACTATTAGCTATATTACCCCATTCCTGGTAAAGTCTTGCGTTAACTTCTCGCTTGATAATATGTGTTGCATAATTATCATCATAATCATAACTATCGATATTCTGCGCTTCAGGAAATTCCCCGTTCATTTTTTATTCCACGGTAAAATATCTTTAACTGAATGATAAGTTTCAGTGCTGTATTTGAAAAAACGCTTCACGATAAATATATAACCATCGGCAAATTGATTTGTTATTTTATCAGTAGCGATAATAGAAAATAACTTCCAAACGCACTTTTCATCTACGTTCGGAAAAGTCACTGTGCCATCCTGACTAACCGCCAGAATATTGTTGTCTGCTTCAGTGCCACAGCTCCATGTTACCTTATCATTATTAACAGGGGCATTATCAATGACCATCTTGAAGGTGGCTCCAGGGAACAAGTTGTTAGGAAAATTGTAACCAAACTTCATATCATTGCTAATATCATAGATATGGTTATCAACTAAAACACCTGTAATTTTACTCATCATTGACTCTCTTTGTTTATTAAATGGAAGAGTTTATTCCTGTGTAAAGGAATATGCTGATATTAATGCAGTCAATGAATTATTATTCTTATTTAAAATTTATATAGTGGTATGAATATTATTATATACCCCCTCTGAGTAGTGGCTACGCCGATTATTTGTGTCTTGTACGGGAATATCTAGAAAGTGCCAAATCGCCGCAAGTGTAAGCCTGAGCCGAAGCATTGCAAGATCTGATGGCAACTATCATGTGGTGACAAATGGTAAAGCGGGTAATAATGTTTATTGTGAATATAATGGTGTAACCGCTGATAAGAATATTTGATTGGAGGACAGATAATTAAAAGAGAACGTATGAAAGAATGAGCTTTGAAGTTTTAAGACAAACAGCAGTTTAAAACCTTCCTGTCATCTATTGACTGGGAGGAAAATGAAGGCATCCAGAACAAACAGTTAGTCGATGAAATTGGTTTTACCTATATTCTTCCTTTAACGCCTCCTCTTTCGCAAATTAAACCATCACTTTTTTGTCGCGGTTTTTCTAAATAATCGAAACACGCCAGACGCATAAAATGCGTTGAAAACAGAGAGCCAGCTAAACAATTAATACAGACAGGATTCTGATTAGGAAAGTGAAAAGGAAGGGAGCAAGCAAAGTTGCTCCCTTAAACAATTAATACTCGAGGATGCCACGCGCGACGGGCAAATAGCGTAGGGAGAAATAAAGCGTGTCTTTGCCGCAGGCGGAACGCTTCGCTAACAACGAGGCGATCTCCGCATTCGGTTTTGGTTTAGCTTCAAATGTTTTACCTTTGCCCGCGATAAACAGTTCATAAACAATACCGCTGGCGGGTGAGGAAGCCTGGCAATCTGCGCTGGCTTGCAGATAACGCTCACGCTGTCCGGCGGTGAGTTTATCCACGCCGCTGCCATCCTGTACCCAGACATTAACGCCGGTTGCTTTAACTTGTTCCAGCAGTTGCCGATAGCCATCGGGCGTCATATTTCCGGCAAAGAAACTACTGATATAAACCGGTTTTGCCGAAACATTGCTAATCAGCCGCTGCGAATTGTTTAACCATTTCAGCAATGGCTGACGGGCGGCTTCGCTGCGCCAGTTCAGGTCGTCAATTTCCGCACTGATGTACCAGCCATCCGGCGTCACGCCAGGCGCGGCGCTCCATAATCTGGCTTGCTGGAGATCGGCGGCCAGCAGGCGATTAAGATAGCTCTCCAGCGCTGCGGAGGACTGCTTCTGATGCATGAAAAATTCCGGATCGGCATTCAGACCAACAATCAGCTTCAGGCCTGCGTGTTGCGCTGCCGCTGCGCGACTGAACAATAATGCACGATCTTTTGGCTGAGTGAAGGCATCGCCATAACGGGTCCATTGCAGAATCAGGGTGTCGAAGCCCTGGAGACGCAACTGACTCATCAGTCCCTGCCACTGGGCGTCGGTGACCTGACTGTCACGATTTTGTGGTTGCCAGATAATACCTTTCATCGCAAAAGAAAAAGGGCTGACTAACAGCAGTGTCAGCATTACGAAAAATAACTTACGCATTTACCAGTGCACTCCAATGGTGAGAAACGCGTTGTTGCGTTCTCCGCTACGTTGATTAATCGCCTTAAAGGTATGCTGATATTCGACGCCAAGGCTCACTTTATGCGGCCAAGCATCGTAATGCGTTTCACCAGTCCAGATATTCCAGCGCACGCCAACACCGCCAAGCTGCGCGCCCTGAGTACCTTTATCCCGGTAGCCGTTACCCTGAATGTGAGCATAAGGTTCAATGGTTTGCCCGTTTGCTACTTTCTGATGCCAGCTCACGCGGTAATCTGCCGTCCATGCCTGAATATCCTGGCGAACATATTGTGCCGCATCGAGATACAGGTTTTGGGCAAACCAGCCCGGACCGTTCGGGTGCCACTCGTCGCTGTATTTACCGCCGTTAAAGAATGAAGCACTGGCGCGCAGCATAGTGTCGGATGCGCCATTTTGCCCGTTCAGCGGGAACTGTTGTTCAACGGCAAGGAAAAAGATCTGATCGCGCAGCGGTTTCCAGCGCAGGCCAGTACCGGACATTGGATTTTTCACCGGCATTGCCACACCGTTTTCTCCGGTATCGGCAAATACGCGGCTGTAAACTGAAAGCAAGTCGCCTTCCAGCAGCATATTGCGTCCAATGCGGTATTCGGCTTCCAGTTGCCCGTAGCTACGATAGCTTTTCCCCGGTGCTGCGCCGCCGACATTGTTGTTAGCGGTACTCATTGCGCCAGAACGCAAGCCGATGGAGGAATCGAAACTGAACGTCCAGCGGCGACCAACGTCTTCATGCAAGCGACGGAAATTGAAGCGTTGCTGATTTTGCTCCGGCGTCAGTGGGGTTATCAGCGCCTGGTTATCAATGTCATCAATTACCAGCCGGGCGTAGTGCTGCGTCGCAGGCATATCATCCAGACGCTGATTCACGTAGGCCAGTTGTCGGATCAGTGCCGGATCGTCCGGTAATCCTTTATGTGCCTGTTCCAGCATTTCCTGCGACTGCGCGATATCACCGCTATCCCACAAGGCGTAACCGAGCGCCGCCTGGGTGTTGCTGTTATTCGGTTCCAGCTCAAGCGCGGCGCGCAGATCGCTCACCGCTGCAGGAATATTATGCTGTTGCCGGTAAATCGTTGCCCGTGCGACGTATGCTTTGGCTGAAGGGGCAATATTGATTGAGCGAGTAAGATCGTTCAGTGCGAGCTCCGGCTGACCAGGAATATAACGTTGCGCATGCAGCCACCAGTATTGGGCATTGTTTCCCAGCCCACGTTGTTCTGCTTGTTGCAGCCAGCGATCGCGAGCTGCGCCATTTCCTGCTGCCTGGGCGGTATTGGCAGCGGCGAGCAGGTCCTCATTGCTCATGTCGCGTAAGCTGATTTTCTGCCAGGCCGCCAGGGCGGTATTGTAGTCTTCCACCTGGTATGCCTGATAAGCCACAGCGCGATGTTGCCAGACGTTCGGTTGCCTTTTTTCCGCCTGAAGCCAGGCATATAACGCCACGCCGGGGAGAGTTTCCCGATAACACTTTGCCAGACGGTTCCAGGCGGCAGCATCGTAGGAAGGTGACATATCCCCAAGTAAACGAACGATTGCCGGGCAATTATCCGCAATACCCGGTAACTGGCTTTGCCACTGACGCTGCTCCGCCAGCGGCAAGGGCTTTGATAAAATCGCCACCTTTGCAGGTGTTGCCAGGTAAGGATGACTATCCAGTAGAGAAGCCAGTCGAGTCATTAAAGTATGACTGACGGTCGCATCACCCTGGAAGGGATAGCGTTGCAGCAATAAATCGGCAGCTTCGCGTGACTGCCCGGCCTGCATCAGTTGCCAGGTCAGTTGATCCAGACGCGTAAGATTTGTCGGTTCTCGTTGATATAACAATCGTGCCAGACGCAGCGCTTCTGCTTTATTACGTGTCGCCACGCTGACGGCATAACGCTCTTCAAGCATTTCATCGGCGGGGAGGGTAGCGAGCAGTTTTTGCGCTGCGTCGTATTGGCCTTCTTTTAACAGCACTGGTAGCGTCGCGCCAACAACATACTGGCGGTTATCGGCAAACTGTACCTGATGATTCGCCAATGCCTGCACCGGGTTGTCACTGTATTTTGATAACAGATAGAGCCAGCTTTTTTCTTGTGCATCAGTGGTAAATAGCGGCGTATTTTCAGCCAGATAACGCTGGAGACGTGCTTTTTCGCCACGATAAGCCAGCGCGGTCGCGTAAGTAATATACGACTGTGGATCGGTGAAGATCCCCAGCGATTGCAGTGCCAGGATCCGATCGTCCAGTTGTCCGGCAAGAAGCACGTCAAACCACTGGCGGCGCTCCGTCGCGCTTAATGTGTTCTGCTGGCGTGCTTCATTGTATAGCGTATCTGCCTGCGACCATTGTTTCAGGTAGATTGCCCGTTGTAGCAGATCGGTCCGCAACGTTTTTCCTTCCGGCGACGCGGCAAACTTTGCATCGTTCAGTTGTGCTCTGGCGACAGGCAACTGCGCCAGCCGCAGCGCATTCTGCCCGACTTCGCTGCGACAACGCAGGGTCGGCGCAGCATCGCACGCTTTTTGCTGGTCGAGCAGTTCTTCAACAGTAGTCACGGTTTTAACTTCCACTGGAATTGCCGCCAGGTTTCGCTCAAGTCGGGCATCTCCAGGATGACGTTTCAGTTGATCCTCAAGCAATAATCGCGCGCGGTCATCATGACCAAAATGGCGATAAGCTTCCGCCAGATATAACGTCAACGGAATGTTATCCGGCACCTGCTGATGTATATATTCAAATTCACGGATGGCGGTTGCTTCGTCGTTATTTTTCTGTGCCTTCAGCGCCTTATCGAGACGGGGGTAAATAACAAAATGGCGATAGTCACTAAGCCCCAGCTCTTCTGCGCTGGTGCCGATAGTGTCTGCGAGTGCGCTGGTACTCAATAAGGACGTCAGCAGCAAACCAGACCATCCGATGATGCGATTAAGGTTATTCTCCTTCATTTTCGGACTCCAGTTGCGCAACCTGTTCGGTGGTTAAACCTGCTTTTAGTAATAGTGATTGCATTGAAACTTGTAATTCGCGCTGAATTGACAGTACGCGATCCAGCGTTTCCTGGCTGATAACGCCTTCGGTGACCAAAAATTTGCCGAGCGGCAGAGAGCTGCGTTCATGGCGCAGCAACAACACGTTAATTGCTGAACGATTAATATGACCGAGCGTAGTCAGTATTTCAGCGAACAGGAACTGATGCGGCACATATTGCCGCCAGATATCGCTGGCTTGTTGTTCCGTGAGCCACTGATGCTGAACCGCATTGTGCAACATTGACCGCGGGTCATGGCCGCGTCGGCGAGCATACCAGTGACGTAATCCGGTGACAATTTGTCCACGCAGAACAATGACGTAACGTACTTTTCGTCCGACCTTACGCGCCAGCGCCGCCAGCGAAACAGGGTCGATGCCGTCTTCACTGCCGACAATTAACTCTTCATTTTCCATGCGCAGCGGCAGCACCGCATAATGCAGCGCCACGGAGGCTGGCATCTCGGCAATCAGTGAGGAAGGGATCTGCCAGGCATCGATGGACTCCCACGCCACGCCGTTTTGTTCAGCCAGCGCTTGCGCCAGTTGTTCGGCGCTAATCAATCCTTGCATAAGCATCGAACCGCCGAGACGTAAACCTTCAACACGATTACGCAGTGCTGTATCGAGTTGCTCTTCGGTGATGACCTGATTTTCCAGCAGAATTTGACCTAACGGGCGCAACGAACGGGTATCACCAGTCACGCTGGGGAAATCGTGCGTCGTTTTATCCCATGCCACGCGACGCGGATCGCCGTGCTGAAGAACCTGTTTCAGCGCGCGCCAGTTGGCCATAAAGTTAATCAGGTTGCCCCAGAATAGCCGCAGGACGGACAGTAAGCCTTGCGTCAGGCCGTAGTAGCCAGTGACAAAAATCACTCGCTGCACAATGCGGTTGATCATCAAGCCAAAGTTTAGCCACAGCAGGGTCATTAACCATGCGCTGCCGCTGAAAATAGAAAGAAAATGCCAGGCATCGGAGCACAAACTTTCATACGCCATCAACAGCAAAAGCTGGATCATCACCAGCATCGCGAGGAAGCTGACAAAGTTACTGATTGCCCCTTTGCGATCGCGCCACAAAAAGTAGTTCAACGTCAGGCTGGAGGTCCATTTGTGGGTTTTAAAGCCCTGGAAAACAATGCCGATGATCCAGCGAGACTTTTGTCGAACGGCGGTGGAAAAGGTATCGGGGAAATATTCGCGCACGCAGATCATGTTTGACGTCCGCGCGTGCTGTAAAAATTTACGCTGCTCGCGTTCTTTGGCTTCGTCCACCACTGGAAAACGGACAAAAATTTCCGTCATACCTTTTTCTTTCAGGCGGAAACCAATGTCGTAATCTTCAGTAAGACTCTGCACGTCGAAAGCGATACCGTCACCGTCGGCTAACAGTGCGGTCACGGCACGGCGGCTGAAGCAGGTGCCGACGCCTGCGCTAGGCACTTGTCCGGCGAGAGCTTCTCGCACTGGAACATCTTTGCCATGTAGTTCTGAAAATTCATCGATATAGGTCATGCTGGTGAAGTGTGTCCACTCGCGTTCAAACGGATAGACAGGGATCTGAATCAGATCTTTACGTTCCACCAGATAGTTGAACAGACGCAATTCCATTGGCGAAATCACGTCTTCAGCATCATGCAGAATAAAACCAGCAAAGGCAAAATTGGCGCTACGTTCAAACTGGGTGATGGCGTCCAGCACATTGTTCAGACAGTCTGCTTTACTGGTGGGGCCAGGACGCGCACAGACCACCTTATGCACGTTCGGGAAGCGAGCGCACACTTCGTCAACATCACGCTGGGTATCAGGGTCGTTCGGGTAAGTGCCAACAAAGATATGATAGTTTTCGTAGTCGAGCGTGGTTGCCGCCAGTTCGGCCATATTGCCGATGACGCCCGTTTCATTCCACGCCGGAACCATAATCGCTAAGGGTTTTTCATCCGGCTTATACAGTTCGCGGTAACTCATTCGCGGGTAGCGGCGATAAACACTCGACTTGCGCTTAATGCGGCGTACCCAGTAGACGACATCAATGAAAAAATCGTCCAGTCCGCTGATGAACATTATGACCGCTAACGTTATCGCGATTACTTTTAAGCCATAGAGCCAGGTAGCAAAAACATCAAGAAGCCAGTTCACAAAAAAGCCTTACATTAACGCTGGTTATGTTTTGGGTGGCGTATATTAAGGTTTTTTATGGATTGTGACAGCTTTTTACCATTAATAGGTATGACTGTTGCGGCACGTTATTTTTACACTGGTTATAAAAGTTACTGATTGCTGAATGATTAAGCGGGTAATGTGATCACAAACCTTGTTCCCCGCGTATCTGACGTTACCGCAACCGTGCCTTTATGCGCGACGACAATCGATTTCACTATCGCCAGACCAATGCCGCTGCCTTCGCCTTTTCGCTGGCGGGAAGGGTCCACGCGGTAGAAGCGGTCAAACAATCGCGGTAAGTGCTCGGGTGGGATCGGCGTACCAGGATTTTCGACTGTGATCTGTACTTTGTCATCGGCAGTCTGGCAGCACACTACAATTTCCTCTCCGGTTGGCGTATAACGCAGAGCGTTAGAAAGCAGGTTGCTTAACGCCCGACGCAGCATCAGCGGATCGCCCGCAGCCTGACACTTATCGCCAACAAACCGCAGCTCCACGCCGCGATCTTCCGCTAACGCCTCGAAAAAATCGAACACTTTTCCGACTTCATCCGCCAGGTTGAGCATTTTCTTTTCGGGGATTAACTGGTTGTTATCGGCCTGGGCGAGAAACAGCATATCGCTGACCATTTTCGCCATTCGCGTCAGCTCTTCGAGATTCGAGTAGAGCACATCTTCCAGCTCCTTCTGGCTGCGTGACTGACTGAGGGCGATTTCCGTTTGCGTAATGAGGTTAGTAATTGGCGTGCGAATTTCATGGGCGATATCCGCCGAGAAGTTTGACTGGCGGGTAAAAACATCCTCAATACGTTCGATCATATGATTGAACGACAGTACCAGCTGCTCCAGCTCAATCGGCACGGTTTGCGGGTCGAGGCGAACGTCGAGATCTTTCGAGGTAATGTTCTGGATCTGACGGCTGACGCTGCGGATCGGCGCGTGGCCTTTATGTACTGCCAACAGCACGATAAAGACGATCAGGATGCTGATGATCGATGCGGTCATGACAAGTTTATTCATCAAATCATTTATGTAATGAAGATGAAAATCGATCGACAGCGCGATGTAGAGCGTATAAATCGGTTTGCCGTCCACCTGCGGGCCTACCGGCAAGCTAATCATCCGCCAGTTGCTGTGTTCCATATGCCCGTGACCGTGACCCGGCATCATAATCGTCGGGCCGGAGAGGAGAAACACTTCGCCACCCCGGGCGTCTGTATCGGGTATGGCATCACGTGCAAATTCGCGGATATCCGGCACACCGGGCGAGTGATATACCGTTTTACCGTGGCTATCGGCCAGGGAAATCAACACATTGGAATAACCACTGACAATGTCTTCCAGCGTCATTAAGCGTCGGGCTTGCGTCTCGTCAGGGTGATTAAGTACCCGTTCAAGGGTAGCGCTAATCTCTTTTAAATCATTAATATCTTGCTCGGCAAAATGCACTTTTACCGAGTGGATCATGATCCATGCGAAGGCGAAAAACGCCGCGATGGTGGCAAGGCTGATAAAAAAGGTCAGGCGGGTTGCCAGCGAAAACGGGCGCTGAAACAGCTTACTGGCCATCCGGCACCTCAAGCATATAGCCTACGCCGCGCACGGTTTGAATCAGCTTTGGTTCAAAATCGTTGTCGATTTTGCCGCGCAGCCGCTTCACTGCCACATCAATGGCGTTGGTGTCGCTGTCGAAATTCATGTCCCACACCTGTGAGGCGATAAGCGAGCGGGGCAGCACTTCGCCTTGATGGCGGAGAAAAAACTCCAGCAGGGTAAATTCTTTACTGGTCAGAGTGATGCGTGTGCCGCTGCGGGTGACTTTGCGGCTGACGAGATCAACCATCAGGTCGGCAACCTGAAACTGACTTTCGATAATCACCGCCGCCCCGCGCCGCAGTAAGGTGCGCACTCGCGCCAGCAGTTCAGCAAAAGCGAATGGCTTCACCAGGTAGTCATCTGCCCCCAGCTCCAGCCCCTTGACGCGATGTTCAATGGTTCCCAGCGCAGTAAGTAGCAGAATCGGCATCCCTTTATTGGCGGAACGCAACATGCGCACGATATCCCAGCCGTTCACGTCTGGCAGCATAATATCGAGGATTATCAGGTCGTAATCTCCGGTCATCGCCAGATGGTAGCCATTCAGCCCGTTATCGGCCAAATCGACCACAAAACCGGCCTCGGTTAACCCTTTGGTTAAGTATTCGCCGGTTTTCTTTTCATCTTCGACAATCAACAGTTTCATATTCCCTCCGCATGTTGCCCGGCCAATTCTAGAGTAGCGGGATCAGATGGCAATCGCTTATTGGCAAAATGACAATTTTGTCATTTTCCTGTCACCGTAAAATCAGAGCCTGGCGGGTAAAGTTGGCGGCATAAAATAACCAGAAATTATGTGCCTATGTCTCCTTGTAAACTTCTGACATTTTGTGTGGCCCTTGCGTTAACCGGTTGTTCGCTGGCACCGGATTATCAGCGTCCGGCAATGCCTGTGCCGCAACAGTTCTCACTCAGCCAGAACGGCCTGGTTAACGCGGCAGATAACTACCAGAACGCGGGATGGCGCACTTTTTTTGTTGATAATCAGGTGAAAACGCTGATTGGCGAGGCGCTGGTGAATAACCGGGATTTGCGCATGGCGACGCTGAAAGTGCAGGAGGCACGGGCGCAATATCGTCTGACCGATGCCGACCGCTATCCACAACTCAATGGCGAGGGCAGCGGCAGCTGGAGCGGCAATCTTAAAGGCGATTCAGCCACGACGCGGGAGTTTTCGACTGGCCTTAACGCCAGCTTTGATCTCGATTTTTTCGGTCGCTTAAAGAACATGAGCGAAGCCGAGCGACAAAATTATTTAGCAACTGAGGAAGCCCGGCGTGCGGTGCATATTCTGCTGGTTTCTAATGTTGCGCAAAGCTATTTCAATCAGCAACTGGCCTATGCGCAATTACAAATAGCCGAAGAAACGCTGCGTAATTACCAGCAGTCATATGCATTTGTCGAAAAACAACTGTTAACCGGCAGCAGCAATGTTCTGGCGCTGGAACAGGCTCGCGGGGTGATTGAAAGTACCCGCAGCGATATTGCTAAACGTCAGGGCGAACTGGCGCAGGCGAATAATGCATTGCAACTGTTACTGGGAAGCTACGGCAAGCTGCCGCAAGCGCAGACAGTAAACAGCGACAGCCTGCAAAGCGTTAAATTACCGGCGGGATTGTCGTCGCAAATCTTATTGCAGCGTCCGGATATTATGGAAGCTGAACACGCGTTAATGGCGGCTAATGCCAATATTGGCGCCGCACGCGCGGCATTTTTCCCGTCTATCAGCCTGACCAGCGGTATATCGACCGCCAGCAGCGATCTGTCATCATTATTTAACGCCAGCAGCGGGATGTGGAATTTTATTCCCAAAATTGAGATCCCTATTTTTAATGCCGGACGCAACCAGGCCAATCTGGATATCGCCGAAATTCGCCAGCAGCAGTCGGTGGTGAATTATGAACAGAAAATCCAGAATGCCTTTAAAGAAGTGGCAGATGCGCTGGCATTACGTCAAAGCCTGAATGATCAAATTAGCGCCCAGCAGCGTTATCTGGCGTCGCTACAAATTACCCTGCAACGGGCACGGGCATTATATCAGCACGGCGCGGTCAGTTATCTGGAAGTGCTGGATGCCGAGCGTTCTTTATTTGCAACCCGACAAACTTTACTTGACCTGAATTATGCCCGTCAGGTTAACGAAATTTCTTTATATGCCGCACTTGGTGGCGGTTGGCAGCAATAATTTTTAACTTCAGGAGAGAATAAATGAAAAAAGCACTGCAAGTCGCAATGTTCAGTTTGTTTACCGTTATTGGCTTTAATGCCCAGGCTAACGAACATCATCATGAAACCATGAGCGAAGCACAACCACAGGTTATTAGCGCAACTGGCGTGGTAAAAGGCGTTGATCTGGAAAGCAAAAAAATCACCATCCATCACGATCCGATTGCCGCAGTGAACTGGCCGGAGATGACTATGCGCTTTACCATCACTCCGCAGACGAAAATGAGCGAAATAAAAAACGGCGACAAAGTGGCGTTTAATTTTGTCCAGCAGGGCAATCTCTCTTTATTGCAGGATATTAAAGTCAGCCAGTAACCCAGGTTTAATTCAATGAAAAAAATCGCGCTTATTATCGGCAGCATGATCGCGGGCGGTATTATTTCTGCGGCAGGTTTTACCTGGTTTGCAAAGGCTGAACCGCCAGTGGAAAAAACGCCAACCGCAGAACGTAAAATCTTATTCTGGTACGACCCGATGTATCCCAATACGCGGTTCGATAAACCAGGTAAATCGCCGTTTATGGATATGGATCTGGTGCCGAAATATGCCGATGAAGAGAGTTCTGCGTCTGGTGTGCGCATTGACCCGACCCAGACGCAGAATCTGGGGGTGAAAACGGCTACCGTCACGCGCGGGCCGCTGACTTTTGCCCAGAGTTTCCCGGCGAATGTTAGTTACAACGAGTATCAGTTTGCCATTGTGCAGGCTCGCGCTGCCGGGTTTATCGACAAGGTGTATCCGCTTACTGTGGGCGATAAAGTGAAAAAAGGCGCACCGCTTCTCGACCTGACCATTCCCGACTGGGTGGAAGCGCAGAGTGAGTATTTACTGCTGCGCGAAACCGGCGGTACGGCGACCCAGACTGAAGGCATTCTTGAACGCCTGCGACTGGCGGGAATGCCGGAGGCCGATATTCGCCGCCTGATCGCCACGCAAAAAATCCAGACTCGCTTTACGCTCAAAGCGCCCATTGATGGTGTAATCACCGCGTTTGATCTGCGCGCGGGTATGAATATCGCCAAAGATAACGTGGTAGCGAAAATCCAGGGTATGGACCCGGTGTGGGTCACTGCCGCGATCCCGGAGTCCATCGCCTGGCTGGTGAAAGATGCCTCGCAGTTTACGCTCACCGTTCCGGCGCGACCTGATAAAACACTCACCATCCGCAAATGGACTCTGCTACCCGGCGTGGATGCTGCGACCCGCACGCTACAACTGCGTCTGGAAGTCGACAACGCCGACGAGGCGCTCAAGCCGGGAATGAACGCCTGGTTGCAACTCAACACTGCCAGCGAACCGATGCTGCTCATTCCGTCACAGGCGCTGATCGACACCGGCAGCGAACAGCGGGTGATTACCGTTGATACCGACGGGCGCTTTGTACCTAAACGCGTTGCCGTTTTTCAGGCATCGCAAGGTGTCACCGCGCTACGCTCGGGTCTGGCGGAAGGTGAAAAGGTGGTTTCCAGCGGCCTGTTCCTGATTGATTCCGAAGCCAATATTTCTGGCGCACTGGAGCGGATGCGCTCTGAAAGTGCCGCCCACGCGCATTGAAGGAATAACCAATGATTGAATGGATTATTCGTCGCTCGGTGGCGAACCGTTTTCTGGTACTGATGGGCGCGTTGTTTCTGAGCATTTGGGGAACCTGGACCATCATTAATACGCCAGTGGATGCGTTGCCGGACCTCTCTGATGTGCAGGTAATTATTAAAACCAGCTATCCTGGCCAGGCGCCGCAAATCGTCGAAAATCAGGTCACTTATCCGCTGACTACCACCATGTTGTCGGTACCTGGCGCGAAGACCGTGCGCGGTTTCTCGCAGTTTGGCGACTCTTATGTGTATGTCATTTTCGAAGATGGCACCGATCCGTATTGGGCGCGCTCGCGGGTGCTGGAGTACCTTAACCAGGTGCAGAGTAAGCTGCCTGCGGGTGTCAGCGCCGAGCTGGGACCAGACGCCACGGGCGTTGGCTGGATCTATGAATACGCGCTGGTGGATCGCAGCGGTAAGCACGATCTGGCCGATCTACGCTCATTGCAGGACTGGTTTCTTAAATATGAGCTAAAAACCATCCCTAACGTTGCGGAAGTGGCGTCGGTGGGCGGCGTGGTGAAAGAGTATCAGGTGGTTATCGATCCCCAGCGCCTGGCGCAATATGGCATCAGTCTCGCCGAAGTGAAAAGCGCGCTGGATGCTTCAAACCAGGAAGCGGGCGGTTCGTCGATTGAACTGGCGGAAGCGGAATATATGGTGCGCGCCAGTGGCTATCTGCAAACGCTCGACGACTTTAATCACATCGTTTTAAAAGCCAGTGAAAATGGTGTACCCGTTTATTTGCGTGATGTTGCTAAGGTCCAGATTGGCCCGGAAATGCGCCGGGGCATTGCCGAACTGAACGGCGAAGGCGAAGTGGCTGGCGGGGTGGTGATCCTGCGTTCCGGCAAAAACGCCCGTGAAGTTATCGCTGCCGTGAAGGACAAGCTGGAAACGCTAAAAAGCAGTCTGCCGGAAGGCGTGGAGATAGTTACAACATACGATCGCAGCCAGATCATTGACCGCGCCATCGACAACCTTAGCGGCAAGTTGCTGGAAGAGTTTATTGTGGTGGCGATTGTCTGTGCGCTGTTCCTCTGGCATGTGCGCTCGGCGTTGGTGGCGATTATTTCGTTGCCGTTGGGGCTGTGTATTGCTTTTATTGTCATGCACTTCCAGGGATTGAACGCCAATATTATGTCGCTGGGCGGTATTGCGATTGCCGTCGGGGCGATGGTCGATGCCGCTATCGTCATGATCGAGAATGCGCATAAACGGCTGGAAGAGTGGCAGCACCAGCATCCTGGCACCACGCTGGATAATAAAACGCGCTGGCAGGTGATTACCGATGCATCTGTTGAAGTGGGGCCGGCGCTGTTTATCAGTCTGCTGATTATCACGTTGTCGTTTATCCCGATCTTCACTCTGGAAGGGCAGGAAGGACGTTTGTTTGGTCCGCTGGCGTTTACCAAAACCTATGCCATGGCAGGCGCGGCGCTACTGGCGATCGTGGTGATCCCGATCCTGATGGGCTACTGGATACGTGGCAAAATTCCGGCGGAAAGCAGTAACCCGCTCAATCGTTTTTTGATTCGTATTTACCATCCGCTGCTGTTGAAAGTACTGCACTGGCCGAAAACCACGTTGCTGGTGGCTGTACTTTCGGTGCTGACGGTTCTCTGGCCGCTTAATAAAGTCGGCGGGGAATTTTTACCGCAGATCAATGAAGGCGACTTGCTGTATATGCCTTCAACGCTGCCGGGGATTTCCGCGGCAGAGGCGGCGAGTATGCTGCAAAAAACCGACAAGCTGATTATGAGTGTGCCGGAAGTGGCACGGGTGTTTGGCAAAACCGGGAAAGCGGAAACCGCCACCGACTCTGCACCGCTAGAGATGGTAGAAACGACTATTCAGCTTAAGCCGCAGGATCAGTGGCGGCCTGGCATGACGATGGACAAAATCATCGAAGAGCTGGATAACACCGTGCGGCTGCCGGGGCTGGCGAATCTGTGGGTGCCGCCAATCCGTAACCGTATCGATATGCTTTCCACCGGCATTAAAAGTCCTATCGGTATTAAAGTGTCTGGCAACGTGCTGGCGGATATCGACGCGATGGCGGAGCAAATTGAAGAGGTGGCGCGAACGGTGCCTGGCGTGGTTTCTGCTCTAGCCGAGCGCCTGGAAGGTGGGCGCTATATCAACGTTGAGATTAACCGTGAAAAAGCCGCGCGTTACGGTATGACGGTGGCGGATGTGCAGTTGTTTGTGACTTCTGCCGTGGGCGGGGCGATGGTTGGCGAAACGGTGGAAGGGATTGCCCGTTATCCAATTAATCTGCGTTATCCGCAAAGCTGGCGCGATAGCCCGCAGGCGCTGCGACAGCTGCCGATCCTGACGCCGATGAAACAGCAAATCACCCTTGCGGACGTTGCCGACGTTAAAGTCTCCACCGGACCATCGATGCTGAAAACCGAGAATGCGCGACCGACGAGCTGGATTTATATCGATGCCCGCGACCGTGACATGGTGTCGGTGGTTCACGATCTGCAAAAAGCAATAGCCGAAAAAGTGCAATTGAAACCAGGCACCAGCGTGGCGTTCTCCGGGCAGTTTGAACTGCTGGAGCGTGCCAATCATAAGCTGAAACTCATGGTGCCGATGACGCTGATGATCATCTTTGTGTTGTTGTATCTGGCGTTCCGTCGCGTGGGCGAAGCGCTGCTGATTATCAGTAGCGTACCGTTTGCGCTGGTGGGCGGCATCTGGTTCCTGTGGTGGATGGGCTTTCATCTTTCCGTGGCGACGGGGACCGGCTTTATCGCCCTCGCCGGAGTCGCCGCCGAGTTTGGCGTGGTGATGCTGATGTATTTACGTCATGCCATAGAGGCAGATCCGTCGCTGAATAATCCGCAAACATTCAGTGAGCAGAAGCTGGATGAAGCGTTATATCACGGCGCGGTGCTGCGCGTGCGCCCGAAAGCGATGACGGTGGCGGTGATTATCGCTGGCCTGCTGCCGATTTTGTGGGGAACGGGGGCGGGTTCAGAAGTGATGAGCCGCATTGCCGCGCCGATGATTGGCGGCATGATCACCGCACCGCTGCTGTCGCTGTTTATTATTCCGGCGGCGTATAAGTTGATGTGGTTGAATCGACATCAGGTGCGGAAATAAAAGCAGAGCCGGGGAGGGATACCCGGTTTAACTGTGTGGATTGTGTCTTGCGACGACCAGCACTAAATGTTAAAAGGAGCCCCTCAATAAAAAAGACACACAGGGGAAAGGCGTGAAAAACGCGTCAACCGTATCGGAAGATACTGCGTCGAATCAAGAACCGACGCTTCATCGGGGATTACATAACCGTCATATTCAGCTGATTGCGCTGGGTGGCGCTATTGGTACTGGTCTGTTTCTTGGCATTGGTCCGGCCATTCAGATGGCAGGTCCGGCGGTGTTGCTGGGCTACGGCGTCGCCGGGATCATCGCTTTCCTGATTATGCGCCAGCTTGGCGAGATGGTGGTCGAAGAGCCGGTATCCGGTTCATTTGCCCACTTTGCCTATAAATACTGGGGACCGTTTGCGGGCTTCCTTTCCGGCTGGAACTACTGGGTGATGTTCGTGCTGGTGGGAATGGCAGAGCTGACTGCTGCGGGCATCTATATGCAGTACTGGTTCCCGGATGTACCTACCTGGATCTGGGCTGCTGCCTTCTTTATTATCATCAACGCCGTTAACCTGGTGAACGTGCGCTTGTATGGTGAAACCGAGTTCTGGTTCGCGCTGATTAAAGTGCTGGCGATCATCGGCATGATCGGTTTTGGCCTGTGGCTATTGTTTTCTGGTCACGGCGGTGAGAAAGCCAGTATCGACAACCTCTGGCGCTACGGCGGCTTCTTTGCCACCGGCTGGAATGGGTTGATTTTGTCGCTGGCGGTGATTATGTTCTCCTTCGGCGGTCTGGAACTGATTGGTATTACAGCCGCTGAAGCACGCGATCCGGAAAAAAGTATTCCGAAAGCGGTAAATCAGGTGGTTTATCGTATCCTGCTGTTTTATATCGGTTCACTGGTGGTTTTACTGGCGCTCTACCCGTGGGTGGAAGTGAAATCTAACAGTAGCCCGTTTGTGATGATTTTCCATAACCTCGACAGCAACGTGGTGGCTTCTGCGCTGAACTTCGTCATTCTGGTGGCGTCGTTGTCGGTGTATAACAGCGGGGTATACTCCAACAGCCGCATGCTGTTTGGCCTTTCTGTGCAGGGTAATGCACCGAAGTTTCTTACCCGTGTTAGCCATCGCGGCGTGCCGATCAACTCGCTGATGCTTTCCGGAGCGATCACTTCGCTGGTGGTGCTGATTAACTATCTGCTGCCGCAAAAAGCGTTTGGTCTGCTGATGGCGCTGGTGGTAGCAACGTTGCTGTTGAACTGGATTATGATCTGCCTGGCGCATCTGCGTTTTCGCGCGGCGATGCGACGTCAGGGACGAGAAACACAGTTTAAGGCGCTGCTCTATCCGTTCGGCAACTATCTTTGCATTGCTTTCCTCGGCATGATTTTGCTGCTGATGTGCACGATGGATGATATGCGCCTGTCTGCAATTTTGCTGCCGGTGTGGATTGTGTTCCTGTTTGTGGCGTTTAAAACGCTGCGTCGGAAAGCGAAATAATAGTGTAGTAGCGTAGGTCGGATAAGGCGTTCACGCCGCATCCGACAAAACGATGTCAACAGTCTGAAGCCGCTCTCATCCATTTGATGAGAGCGGTTTTTTAATTACTGCTTAAATGCACCTGCCAGGGAGCGAATATCATTGCCGGTTGGTGACTGATGAAGCCGCAGACCAAACTCTTCGACGATAGCAAATATGTGGTCGAAAATATCAGCCTGAATACTTTCATATTCCAGCCACACCACGGTGTTGGTAAACGCATAGATCTCAAGCGGTAAACCATTATCTCCCGGTGCCAGTTGGCGCACCATTAAGGTCATATCTTTACGAATCCGCGGATGGTTGCGCAGATATTCATTCAGATAGGCGCGAAATGTTCCAATATTGGTCATCCGCCGCAGGTTTAATATCGACTCCGTAGAACCTTGCTGGCGATTCCACTCATTAATTTCCTTATGGCGGCTGGTTAAATAAGGCTTTAACAAATGCGCTTTATTCAGACGTTGCATTTCGTCTTCATCAAGAAAACGAATACTGGTGATATCAATACTGATACTGCGCTTAATACGCCGCCCACCGGATGCTGACATCCCGCTCCAGTTTTTAAAGGAGTCAGAAACCAAAGACCAGGTGGGAATGGTGGTAATGGTATTGTCCCAGTTGCGCACTTTGACGGTGGTTAAACCAATATCAATTACTGCACCATCCGCGCCATATTTTGGCATCTCCAGCCAGTCGCCCAGTTTCAGCATATCGTTTGCGGAAAGCTGAATGCCGGCCACCAGACCGAGGATCGGATCTTTAAACACCAACATCAGCACAGCGGCCATTGCGCCAAGACCACTGATCAGAATTGCTGGCGACTGGCCAATCAGCAGCGAGATCATCAATATGCCGACCAGAATTGCGCCGATCAGTTTGATCCCCTGAAATATTCCTTTCAACGGTAACTGCTTTGCCGCCGGGAATTTCTGCGCCAGATTTAAAATAACATCCAGCAAAGAGAAGACCGAAAGCAACGCATACATCATGATCCACAACTGCGCGCAGGTGGTCAGAATATCAGCCGCTTCGGTGCCTTTTTGCAGCCAGAATACCGCCTGAATATTGACGATAATCCCCTGCAGGGTAAAAGCTAAACGGTGGAAGAGTTTATTCTGGGTAATGATTTGCAACCACAGTCTTGAACTGGCGATGGCGCGTTTTTCGAAGGTACGTAGTACCACCCAGTGCAAAATAATATGCACGACAACGGCGGTCAGAAAAATAATACCGAAAATCATCACCATCGAGGTGGTGTGATCAATCTCGATACCCGCTAAATCTTCAACCTGGGATATTAAATCCTGCATAACATCTCCTTTATACAACAGCGGCCTATGATGACGGCTGAAACAGGGTTATGCAAATCAGGAGAATCTGAGGGAGAATTTCCTGCGAGGGCTGATGGCAAATATAAAATTGCCTGATGCACTACGCTTATCAGGCCTGGGTGGTTCTGCAATATATTGAATTGGCAAGATTTTACAGGCCGGATAAGGCGATCACGCCGCATCTGGCATAAACAAAGCGCACTTTGTCAGCAATCTGAGCCGGGATCGACTCCCGGCTGTCAGGAGAATTACACTTCGGTTAAGGTGATACTTTGTGGCAGACGAGATTTCGGCAGCGTAGCGTTAAAATCTTCAACGCTGTGATGACCGACCGGAACAACCACCAGACTGGTGTAGCCTTTCTCTTTCAAACCAAATTCTTCATCGAGGATGGCGGCATCAAAACCTTCGATTGGTACCGCGTCCAGACCCAGTGCTGCAACACCCAGCAGGAAGTTACCAACATTGAGATAAACCTGTTTTGCCATCCACTCTGCATCATCATGCAGATCTTTACGGTGCATATCGGCAAAGAACTTGCGACCTTTATCGTTGGCGGCTTTCGCTTCCGGCGTGGCAAAGCGGCCATCGGCATCTTCCTGGTCAACAACCAGTTTCAGCCAGGCATCGTCCATCGCAGTTTTCGCGCAGAACACCACGACGTGCGAGGCATCAAGCATTTTGCGCTCGTTGAACACGTAATTTTCGGCGGCGGATTTAGCAACACGCGCTTTGCCTTCTTCGGTGCTGGCAACAATAAAATGCCACGGCTGGGAGTTGGTGCTGGATGGGCTGTATTGCAGCAGGGTTTTGATCTGCTCTGCCTGTTCTGGGGTAAGTTTTTTGCTGGCATCAAATGCCTTAGTGGAATGACGCTTTAAGGCGACAGAAATGATATCCATAAAGACTCCATGTGTATGTAATTTTGCGTGCCAGCAGATTACAAGGATCGAAGTAAAATGGTAAGCGAGAAAAATGCTCTATAGATTTTCGTTTTAGCCAGGACGCACTCTTTTTTGATCGCGTTTGGCCAGACCATCAACCACCAGATTCCATGAATCGTTGATCAGATCGCGAAGTAACGCTTCGGCGATTTCCTCACCGGGATAGACCGAAATCCAGTGCTTTTTATTCATGTGATATCCAGGCTTAATGCTCGGGTATATCTGCTGATTTAACAGGGATTTTTGTGGATCGGACTTCAAATTGATAAAAGGGATGCCGCGCAGCTCCGACGACAGCATAAAAATCTTGCCGCCAATTTTAAACACATCAAACTCCGGGCCGAACGGCCAGCAAAGTTCGACAAAAGGTAGCTCAAGGGCCAGGCGTTTCGCCGTTTCGTGCAGTGATTGCTTATCCATAAACGTTCCTTTAGGCGAAGGAGAATAAGCAAAGTATGCCGCGAAGTACGGCGATAATCGACGTTTAATCCGCCAGAGAGAACCAGCGTCGCCAGATAAATCTAAGAACAAAATACTCAATAGCGCCCAGCACTAAAAACCACAGGCAAAACAATAAAGTGTAAAGCTGACTCAGATCCATCAGATGGAACGTGGTCACCAGTTTTTGTGCCAGCGTCAGCCCCAGTGCGGGGGCGGGCAGCAGCAGGCAGGAGAGAAAAGCCATCAGCAAAATGCCTGCTGCGGTGGTCAAGGTTTCTAAAGGGTGTTTCATAACATTGTTAAATGTAAGTTAAAACACCATTGTCAGGGATATTCTTCTGTAAGGCAATTCCCGGCTTAGTCTCCGGTCCAGATCTCACAATGCTTTTTCACCAGCCCAATCAGCGAGCCACCATCGGCGACGAAATCGCGCATCAACTGTGCTTCATTCAGACCGCTGGCAACCTGGCGGTGCAGTGCTTCAATCGCGCTCGATGCGCCAATTTTATGTGCGGAAGGGGCGATTTTTTCCAGTAAACGCAAGGTGTCTTCCGTTAGTGGCCGACTATCGCCAGTGTGCGGATCGGTAATGACGCCTTCCAGCCCATAGCGGCAGGCCTGGAAACGGTTGAATTTATACAGCAGGTAATCTTTCTCCTGATGTTTGAACGGGCGTTCCGTCAGTAACCACTGGGCGGTAACCTGAATCAATCCCGCCATATTTACCGCATGGCTAAGAGTTAACGGAGTATCCATCACCCGGACCTCCACCGTGCCAAAATGGGGACTGGGGCGAATATCCCAGTGTAGATCTTTAATGCTGTCGATCATCGTGGTGTAACTCAGGCAGCGAAACAGGGCTTCAAATTGCTGCCAGTTACTGACCCACGGCATTGGGCCATTATCGGGAAAGGCGGAAAAAATATTCGGTCTTGAGGAGGCAAAGCGTGTATCCGTTCCTTGCATATACGGCGACGCGGCGGAAAGGGCGATAAAGTGCGGTACAAACCGCGATAGGCCGTGCAGCAAATAAATAGCATCATCGCCACTGGCGCAGCCAACGTGCACGTGTTGACCAAAAACCGTCGCCTGCTGAATGAGATAGCCAAAGTTTTCCAGCGTTCGTTGATAACGCTCGTTGTCGCATACCTCCTGACGCTGCCATTTCTGAAACGGGTGCGTGCCACCGCCGCAAATTTCCAGATGATGGTCTGCGGCTGCCTGCAATACAACTTTCTGCATCGCTGAAAATTGTCCGGCAGCCTGGTTGATATCACGACAAACGCCAGTCGCCAGTTCCAGCATACTTTCGGTGATATCGTGCTTCACTTCCCCGGCAGTGATCTTACTTTTAACCGCGTCAATCAGTGTTGAAGAGTCCTGGCTTAAATCATATCCCGGCGGATTAACCACCTGCATTTCCAGTTCAATACCGAGAGTAAAGGGTTCAGAAACATGAAAGTCGGGTAATGGCATAGGTTTCTCTTATGTTGGTATGTTCTATTCAGTATAGAAGTGGGAGTGGCTGGCTGAGATGCGGAAGTTCTGGAATGTTTCTATCTGATTGTGGTTGCGAACTGATATAACAGTTTAAAACATCAGCAAAAGGGGAAGGTCGTGCCGGAAATTAATCAATATGGACAGACGGTAGGCGATGCGCTAGCGGACTGGCAGGGCGCGGCGGTTTTACCGCGTTGTTTACTGGAAGGACAATGGTGTCGACTGGAGCCACTGGACGCGCAACGTCATGCTGGCGATTTGTTTGATGCATATGCTCAGGCGCCAGACGAGCGTGACTGGACGTGGCTTGCCAGCAGTCGTCCGGCAAGTGTTGCAGCTACCGAGTCATGGGTTGCTGGCAAAGTGAATGACCTTTCACTGGTGCCATTTGCAGTGGTTGATAATCGTTCAGCGCGGGCCGTTGGGCTGGTCTGTTTTATGGCAATCGAACGCGAACATGGTTCGGTTGAAATCGGCCATGTTACCTGGTCGCCGAGTATGAAAAATAGTGTGCTCGGTACTGAAGCGATTTGGTTACTGTTGCAATGTGCCTTTACGCATGGCTATCGTCGCGTGGAATGGAAATGTGATTCTCTTAACCAGGCATCACGCCGCGCCGCTGAACGTTTAGGTTTTGTTTTTGAAGGTCGTTTCCGGCAGAAAATTGTGCGCAAAGGGCGCAACCGTGACAGCGACTGGTTATCGATTATTGATAGCGAATGGCCGCAATGTGACAAGGTGTTGCAGAGTTGGCTGGCGGAGGAGAATTTTGACGAGCAGGGGAGGCAGAAAAAAAGCCTGGCCCAGTTGCGGATCGGATAATGAATAACGGAAAGTCCGAAACAGGATTTACTGTATAAATAAACAGCTATTTTGCTAAGGAAGGGTAAGATAACTGCGGGTGCCTGAAGCTTTCCGGTTTCAGGTTTACTCTGAGGTCTGGAAAGATGAAGCCCCGGGAGATATTTCTATCAACCCTGGGGCTGCCACTCCAAACCAGACAATTTGGATGGTAGTCCCTTCTTCGCATGGAGGCAATATAAACATGCTGACGAAATATGCCCTTGTGGCAGTCATAGTGCTGTGTTTAACGGCGCTGGGATTTACGCTTCTGGTCCGCGACTCGCTGTGTGAGTTTACGGTGAAGGAACGTAATATTGAGTTTAAGGCTGTTCTCGCTTACGAACCGAAGAAGTAGCCGTTGTGCGGGGAGTAATCCCCGCATATCCAGTTGTCAGGTCAGGGTGGTAAGGCACCTGTTTTATACTTTCGCCCGTGGTCAGCAATGGCTACGGGCGATTTCGTTTTAAGAGCAATGATGAGTTTTGTCGACAGAAGTCCGAAACAGGATTAACTGTATAAATAAACAGCCATTTTGCTAAGGAAGGGTAAGATAACTGCGGGTGCCTGAAGCTTTCCGGTTTCAGGTAAACTCTGAGGTCTGGAAAGATGAAGCCCCGGGAGATATTTCTATCAACCCTGGGGCTGCCACTCCCAACCCGAACAATTTGGATGGTAGTCCCTTCTTCGCATGGAGGCAATATAAACATGCTGACGAAATATGCCCTTGTGGCAGTCATAGTACTGTGTTTAACGGTGCTGGGATTTACGCTTCTGGTCGGAGACTCGTTGTGTGAGTTCACCGTAAAGGAACGTAATATTGAGTTTAAGGCTGTTCTCGCTTACGAACCGAAGAAGTAGCCGTTGTGCGGGGAGTAATCCCCGCATATCCGGTTGTCAGGTCAGGGTGGTAAGGCACCTGCTTTACACTTTCGCCCGCAGTCAGTGATGGCTGCGGGCGAATCGCACCAGGTGTTATCAGTTAATCGTGTTGGCACAGCGTTATGACTCTCTTTTCTTTAATCTGCCAGTGCACAGCAAACTGCTCATCCTCTCGACGAATGATGATCCGCTGTTTACTCCAGCTAATTATCTGATAATCCAGAAAACCAGGCGTGGTCTGTATCTTGCTAGCTTTAAATGCACTCTCTTTGGCGGAGAATGCCAGTGTCAGCGCTACAGAAAGGGGTAAATCGCAGCCTGCAAGAGGCTCGCGTTCTGTGGGGGCAATGATGTTGTCTGTCAGTTCTTCCGCTGTTTGCGCAGAAAAAATTTCTTCGATATCAACGCCAATTGGTTGACGAGATACTACGGCTAATGCCGTATTCTGGCAGTGGCTGATACTGCCATATAACCCCGTAGGCCACACAGGTTGGCGTAGCTCGCCGATTGTGGGTACACATTTATAGCCATATTCCCGCAAGGCATGAACAGCCGCAACCCTTCCGGCTAAATGTTCGGCTTTGCGCTTACGCCCGGCATGTTGCAGTTGTGCGTAATGCGGTAGCCAGAGTAAATCCTGTTCGCGAAAACTCGCCGGATCAAACTCAACGAAATGCAGCGTATGTCCGGCAAAGGGGAGGGAGGTATGTGTAGTTTGCATGTCGACCATATTAGAGACTGATGACAAACGCAAAACTGCCTGATGCGCTACGCTTATCAGGCCTACGTGGTTCTGCAATATATTGAATTGGCAAGACTTTGTAGGCCGGATAAGGCGTTCACGCCGCATCCGGCATGAACGACGCGCACTTTGTCAACAATCTGACGTTAGCATCAGAAGTGAGTATTAACGCTCATATACCACGTACGTCCCGGTTCATTATAGGTATACGCCCCGGCACCCGCGATATAGTTGGCTCCAGCCAAATCACCCGTGGTCTGGGCATTACCTGCACGCCACAAACGTTTGTCGAACAGGTTGTCCACGCCGCCAGTAAGACTGACGTTCTTGGTCACATCCCAGGTCGCGCTCAGGCCAACAATGCTGTACGGACTAATTTCTTTGGTTTCCGGCCCAACCGCTGGCTGGCCTTTGTAGTTGTACTTCTTCGGCTGCTGCTTGCCGTACCAGGTGAAGGTCGTTTGCATCGACAAATCTTCCCGCGCCTGCCAGCTCAACGTTGAGTTCAACGTATATTCCGGGATGATCGACAAACGGTCGCCCGTGGTTTTGTTTTCACTCTTCAGCATATAGGTGATGTTGTTGGTCCACATCACTGTTTCGCTAACCGGTACGTTTAACGATCCTTCCAGACCTTCAACCACCGCTTTCGGTACGTTATCCCACTGATAGAGATCGGTGCCGACTGCGTTTTGTCCTACAGCCACATAGTCCGCTTCAATCTTGTTGCGATAATCGTTGCGGAACCAGGTCACACCCGCCAGCCAGCCGTCGCGTTTGAACTCCAGACCAATCTCTTTGTTGATACTGGTTTCCGCTTTCAGGTCATCGTTACCCTGCAGATAGCAACCGCCCGCACTGGCATAGCAGCCCTGGCCTTTACTGTAGAGAATATAGTTCGGGTTAGTCTGGTACAGGCTCGGCGCTTTATAGGCACGGGCGATGCCCATTTTCAGCGTGAAGTCATCGCCTAACCCTTGCGAAATGTTAAGCGCCGGGCTCCAGTTATCGCCAACAATGCTGTGATGATCGAAACGTAGCCCCGGTGTCACGATGGTGCTGTCAGTCAGCTCCATGTTGTTTTCGGCAAACAGCGAGAAAATTTCCGCTTTTGAATACGGGCTACGGTCGGTGGCATTCACACCAACAATAGCACCGCCGGTGTTCGTCCCGGTCAGCGCCTGGGTGTTGGAACTTAAATCCTTCATTCGCTGCTGGTTCCACTCCGTACCCAGTGTCAGCGTCTGGTTAACGAGGAAATCAATCGGCAGGTTGACTTCGCTGTGTAGCATGACGTCATCAAGATCGATATCGACGAAATCCTGCGTCGCTTTTTCGTTAAATTTCCCTTCGGTGCCGCCCGCCAGACCTTCCGGAATACGCGAGTTTCGCGTGTGTTCGTACTGTACCCAGTTGCTGGTGGTCACGCCGTTATCCCAGCCGCCGTTCCAGGTCAGCGAGTAGTTCTGGCGATACAAGCGGTTGGTTTCATCGCCATATTTCGAGCGAGTATAGGAATCGGAGTTGGTGTTTTGGGTATCACCCGCATACAGGTTACCCTGGCGGCTGTAGCCCGCTTCCAGTTCAAGTGATTGCAGAGGCGCGAAGTCCCAGCGAACTACGCCATTAATATCCTTGTTGATCACCCCTTCGCGTCCGGCTGGCAGCGTATCCGCATATGTACCGGCGCGTGCAGACTGATGCCCCTGGTTTATGTTCCACGCATCGGCCTGGGTTTTGTCGAGGTTGCCATACAAACGGAAGCTGAATTCATCACCCAGCGGGCCGGTGAGGCTAAAGTTAGTGCGTTTGGTAGAACCTTCTTCTTTATGTTCGGGCGCATTGAAATACGCATCCCAGGAGCCGTGCCACTCACCGCTGCCTTTTTTGGTGATGATGTTAACCACACCGCCCGCCGCGCCGTTGCCATAACGGGCCGCTGCCGGGCCACGCAGGACTTCAATACGTTCGATCATCTCCGGCGGCACCCAGGAGGTATCACCACGGGTATCGCGCTCGCCGCGCCAGCCCTGACGTACCGAGTTACGGCTGCTGACAGGCTTACCGTCAATCAAAATCAACGTGTTTTCCGGCCCCATGCCGCGAATATCAATCTGGCGGTTGTTGCCGCGCTGACCACTGGTGGAGTTGCCAGTCAGGTTAACGCCAGGCATGGTACGGATTATCTCCGATACATCGCGGGCAACCGGGTTTTTGCGGATTTCATCTGCGGTGATGGTCGAAACGCCGGGGGCCTGCAAGTTCTGCTCGGCGGCGGTAACGACAATGGTATCGTCATGTGAAACAGGGGGATCGGTTGGCTCTTGTGCCTGCGCTACCCCATAAATCCCCAGATTGACCAACAAGGCCAGGGAATGAATCTTCTTGTTCATTGTTTTATTCCTGCATTTTTGCCACGAATTGCAACTGTCGGGCATAGTCGTCATCAGCATGACGTTGCCCGCTACTGCGAAAACCTTTGATCCTGAAAGACACGCAGTGCAGTTGGTTAATAAATGTCCGCGCTTCCCACGGCGCGCCATTACGCTATTGCAAATGCAAATAGTTATCAATAATATTATCAATATATTTCTGTAATTAATAAAAAATTACACAATAAACATGGGGTTATGGTGTGGCGGTGTTAAAAGTGGGAAGTGAGAGCTGGTGGCAGTCGAAACATGGCCCGGAATTGCAGCGTCTGAATGATGAAATGTATCAGGTCACTTTTTGGTGGCGTGATCCACAAGGTTCTGAAGAGTACTCGACGATAAAGCGCGTATGGGTTTACATCACTGGCGTGACCGATCACCATCAGAACAGCCAGCCCCGGTCGATGCAGCGAATAGTTGGCACTGATGTCTGGCAGTGGACGACACAACTCAATGCCAACTGGCGCGGCAGCTACTGTTTTACTCCCACCGAACGTGACGACGTTTTTTCTACACCATCACCTGATCGCCTCGAATTACGTGAAGGCTGGCAAAAACTATTACCCCAGGCGATAGCCGATCCGTTGAATCCGCAAAGCTGGAAAGGAGGGCGAGGGCACGCGGTTTCTGCTCTTGAAATGCCGCAAGCGCCAATACAACCTGGTTGGGATTGTCCGCAAACGCCCGATAGCGGTGCCACAGAAATTACCTGGAAAAGTGAACGGTTGGGAAATTCCCGTCGTGTATGGATTTTTACCACTGGTAATGCGCTAGTCGAGGAGCGTCCGTTAGCTATTTTGCTTGATGGCGAATTTTGGGCGCAAAGTATGCCCGTCTGGCCTGCGCTGACTTCGCTAACCCGCCGTCAACAACTTCCTCCTGCGGTATATGTATTGATTGACGCCATCGATACTACGCACCGCGCCCATGAATTGCCGTGTAATGCTGATTTCTGGTTGGCAGTTCAGCAAGAGTTATTACCCCAGGTGAAAGCTATCACTCCTTTCAGCGACAGCCCGAAAAGCACCATTGTTGCCGGGCAAAGTTTTGGCGGCCTTTCCGCACTGTATGCCGGACTGCACTGGCCGGAACGCTTTGGCTGTGTATTAAGCCAGTCAGGATCATACTGGTGGCCGCATCGGGGCGGGCAGCAAGAGGGCGTGTTACTTGAACAGCTTAAAGCAGGTGAAGTTAGCGCCGAAGGTCTGCGCATTGTGCTTGAAGCAGGAGTTCGCGAGCCGCTGATTATGCGGGCCAATCAGGCGCTATACGCGCAATTACACCCTATAAAAGAATCCATTTTCTGGCGTCAGGTTGACGGCGGACATGATGCGCTTTGTTGGCGCGGTGGTTTGATGCAGGGGCTAATCGACCTCTGGCAACCGCTTTTCCATGACAGGAGTTGAATATGGCATTCAGTAATCCCTTCGATGATCCGCAGGGAGCGTTTTACATTTTGCGCAATGCGCAGGGGCAATTCAGTCTGTGGCCGCAGCAGTGCGCGTTACCGGCAGGCTGGGACGTTGTGTGTCAGCCGCAGTTACAGGAGTCCTGCCAGCAGTGGCTGGAAGCCCACTGGCGTACTCTGACACCCGCGAATTATACCCAGCAGCAGGAGGCGCAATGAGCCAGCATTTACCTTTGGTCGCCGCACAACCCGGCATCTGGATGGCTGAAAAACTGTCGGATTTACCCTCCGCCTGGAGCGTGGCCCATTACGTTGAGTTAACCGGAGATATTGATGCACCGCTGCTGGCCCAGGCTGTGGTTGCCGGATTAGCGCAAGCGGACACTCTGCGGATGCGTTTTATAGAAGATAACGGCGAAGTCTGGCAATGGGTCGACGATGCGCTGACGTTCGAACAGCCAGAAATTATCGACCTGCGTACTAACATTGATCCTCACGGTACCGCGCTGGCATTAATGCAGGCAGATTTACAACAAGATCTGCGCGTCGATAGCGGTAAAGCGTTGGTCTTTCATCGGCTCATTCAGATAGCGGATAACCGTTGGTACTGGTATCAGCGTTACCACCATTTGCTGGTTGATGGCTTCAGTTTTCCGGCCATTACCCGCCACACAGCCAACATTTACTGTACATGGCTGCGTGGCGAACCAACGCCTGTTTCGCCGTTTACGCCTTTCGCTGACGTAGTGGAAGAGTACCAGCAATACCGCGAAAGCGAAGCCTGGCAGCGTGATGCGGCTTTCTGGGCGGAACAACGCCGTCAACTGCCGCCGCCCGCGTCACTTTCTCCTTCGCCTTTACTGGGGCGCAGCGCCACGGCAGATATTCTGCGCCTGAAACTGGAATTTACCGACGGGGATTTCCGCCAGCTGGCTACACAACTGCCGACCGTACAGCGTACCGACTTAGCTCTTGCGCTGGCATCATTGTGGCTGGGGCGATTGTGCAATCGCATGGACTACGCCGCCGGATTTATCTTCATGCGTCGACTGGGCTCGGCAGCGCTGACGGCTACCGGACCCGTGCTCAACGTTTTACCGTTGGGTATTCACATTGAAGCGCAAGAAACATTGCCGCAACTGGCAGCACGACTGGCTGATCAGTTGAAAAAAATGCGCCGCCATCAACGTTACGACGCCGAACAAATTGTCCGTGACAGCGGGCGAGCGGCAGGAGAGGAACCGCTGTTCGGTCCGGTACTCAATATCAAGGTATTTGATTATCAACTGGATATTCCTGGTGTACAGGCCAAAACCCACACTCTGGCGACCGGTCCGGTTAATGACCTTGAACTGGCGCTTTTCCCGGATGAACATGGTGGTTTGAGTATTGAGATCCTCGCCAATAAAGAGCGTTACGATGAGCCAACGTTAATCCAGCACGCCGAACGCCTGAAAATGCTGATAGCGCAGTTCGCCGCGGATCCGGCGCTGTTGTGTGGCGATGTCGATATTATGCTGCCAGATGAATATGCGCGGCTGGCGCAGATCAACACCACCCAGGTAGAAATCCCTGAAACTACGTTGAGCACGCTGGTGGCACAACAGGCGGCAAAAACACCGGATGCTCCGGCACTGGCAGATGCGCATTACCAGTTCAGCTATCGGGAAATGCGTGAGCAGGTGCTGGCGCTGGCAAATCTGCTGCGTGAGCGAGGCGTCAAACCGGGAGACAGTGTGGCGGTGGCGCTACCGCGTTCGGTCTTTTTGACCCTGGCGCTACATGCGATAGTTGAAGCAGGCGCGGCCTGGTTACCGCTGGATACGGGGTATCCGGACGAGCGCCTGAAAATGATGTTGGAAGATGCGCGCCCGTCGCTGTTAATCACCACCGACGATCAACTGCCACGCTTTAGCGATGTCCCCAATTTAACCAGCTTTTGCTATAACGCCCCGCTTACCCCACAGGGCAGTGCGCCGCTGCAACTTTCGCAGCCGCACCACACGGCTTATATCATTTTCACCTCCGGTTCCACCGGCAGGCCGAAAGGGGTGATGGTCGGTCAGAAGGCTATCGCTAACCGTCTGTTATGGATGCAAAACCATTACCCGCTCACGGGCGAAGATGTTGTCGCCCAAAAAACGCCGTGCAGTTTTGATGTCTCGGTGTGGGAGTTTTTCTGGCCGTTTATTGCTGGGGCGAAGCTGGTGATGGCCGAGCCGGAAGCGCACCGCGATCCGCTCGCTATGCAGCAGTTCTTTGCTGAATATGGCGTAACGACCACGCACTTTGTTCCCTCGATGCTGGCGGCGTTTGTTGCTTCGCTGACGCCGGAAAGCGCTCGCCAAAGTTGTGCGACGCTGAAACAGGTGTTCTGTAGTGGTGAAGCCTTACCGGCCGATTTATGCCGCGAATGGCAACAGTTAACCGGTGCGCCGCTACATAATCTGTATGGCCCAACGGAAGCGGCGGTGGATGTCAGCTGGTATCCGGCTTTTGGCGAGGAACTGGCACAGGTGCGCGGCAGCAGCGTGCCGATTGGTTATCCGGTGTGGAATACGGGTCTGCGTATTCTTGATGCGATGATGCATCCGGTGCCGCCGGGTGTGGCGGGAGATCTCTATCTCACCGGTATTCAACTGGCGCAGGGTTATCTTGGACGACCCGATCTGACCGCCAGCCGCTTTATTGCCGATCCTTTTGCCCCTGGTGAACGGATGTACCGTACTGGAGACGTTGCCCGCTGGCTGGATAACGGCGCGGTGGAGTATCTCGGGCGCAGTGACGATCAGCTAAAAATTCGTGGTCAGCGAATTGAACTGGGCGAAATCGATCGCGTGATGCAGGCGCTGCCGGATGTCGAGCAGGCTGTTACTCATGCTTGTGTCATTAACCAGGCGACAGCAACCGGCGGCGACGCGCGTCAACTGGTGGGCTATCTGGTGTCGCAATCAGGCCTGCCGCTGGATTTAACCGCATTGCAGGCGCAACTGCGCGAAACATTGCCGCCACATATGGTTCCCGTCGTTCTGCTGCAACTATCGCAATTGCCACTAAGCGCTAATGGCAAACTGGATCGAAAAGCCTTACCGTTGCCGGAGTTGAAAGCACAAACGCCAGGTCGTGCGCTGAAAGCGGGCAGTGAAACGATTATCGCCGCGGCGTTCTCGTCATTGCTGGGTTGTGACGTGCAGGATGCCGACGCTGATTTCTTCGCGCTTGGTGGTCATTCTCTACTGGCAATGAAACTTGCGGCACAACTTAGTCGACAGTTTGCCCGTCAGGTGACTCCGGGGCAGGTGATGGTCGCGTCAACCGTCGCCAAACTCGCAACGATTATTGATGGTGAAGAAGAAAACGCCCGGCATCTGGGATTTGAAACAGTTATTCCGCTGCGTGAAGGTTCTGGTCCGACGCTGTTCTGTTTCCATCCGGCGTCCGGTTTTGCCTGGCAGTTTAGTGTGCTCTCGCGTTATCTCGAACCACAATGGTCGATTATCGGCATTCAGTCGCCGCGCCCCAATGGCCCCATGCAGACGGCGACGAACCTGGATGAAGTCTGCGAAGCGCATCTGGCAACGTTGCTGGCACAACAACCGCACGGTCCTTATTACCTGCTGGGTTATTCGCTGGGTGGTACGCTGGCACAGGGCATCGCGGCGCGACTGCGTGCCCGTGGCGAACAGGTGGCATTTCTTGGTTTGCTGGATACCTGGCCGCCAGAAACGCAAAACTGGCAGGAAAAAGAAGCTAACGGTCTGGACCCGGAAGTGCTGGCGGAGATTAACCGCGAACGCGAAGCCTTCATGGCAGCCCAGCAGGGAACGGCGTCGACAGAGCTGTTTACCACCATTGAAGGCAATTATGCCGATGCAGTGCGGCTATTAACCACCGCCCATAGTGAACCGTTTGATGGCAAAGCTACGCTGTTTGTTGCGGAGCGTACACTTCAGGAAGGTATGAGCCCCGAACGCGCCTGGTCGCCGTGGATAGCAGAGCTGGATATTTATCGCCAGGATTGCGCGCATGTGGATATTATTTCTCCGGATTATTTTAAAGAAATAGGACCATTAATAAATACGCTGATTAATAACTAACCGTACGTTAGTAACGAATTTGCTATAACCTCATGCAAAACCATAATCCGACTAAATGATTATGGTTTTTTTATTCTTAAAAATTATTTATTTCTCTGAGAGCTGCACCATTGCTGGGATTGCTGAGTTTGTTATTCATTTTTGGATAATAATAGTGAAAGAGTTCTTTCGGATAATTCTCAGATACTGTTAGAATGTTATATACAACGTTGTGCTTTTATGGACTAAAATCTCAGGTTCAACTACATGTCATCACTGAATATTAAGCAGGGAAGCGATTCTCATTTTCCCGATTATCATCTGGCGCCGCCCAGCAATAATGAAATTGATTTACTTAAACTTATCGAAGTTTTGTGGTACGCAAAAACGCGGATAATAGCGGTGGCTTTTGTCTTTGCCTGCATCGGATTACTGGTGTCTTTCATCCTGCCGCAAAAGTGGACCAGCTCGGCAGCTATCACGCCCGCTGAGGCTGTTCAGTGGCAAGACCTGGAGAAAACCTTCACCAAACTGCGGGTGTTGGATCTTGACGTGAATATTGGACGTGACGATGTATTTAATCTGTTTATCAAGAAATTTCAGTCAATTAGCTTGCTGGAAGAGTACCTGCGCTCATCACCTTATGTGATGGACCAATTAAAAGAGGCGAAAATTGATGAACAGGAGTTACATCGGGCTATTGTCACATTGAGCGAGAAGATGAAAGCGGTTGATGACAACGGCAGTAAGAAAAATGAGCCGTCCGCGTTATATACCTCCTGGACGTTAAGTTTCACCGCGCCAAACCGTGAAGAGGCGCAGACAGTATTGGCAGGTTATATCGATTACATCTCTGCTCTGGTGGTTAAAGAGTCGATAGAAAATGTGCGCAATAAACTGGAACTTAAGACCCAGTTTGAAAAAGAAAAACTGGCCCAGGATCGCATTAAAACAAAAAACCAACTTGATGCTGATATTCAGCGCCTCAATTATTCACTGGATATTGCGAATGCTGCTGGAATAAAAAAGCCCGTATACAGCAATGGCCAGGCCGTTAAAGATGACCCTGATTTTTCTATTTCGCTCGGTGCTGACGGTATAGCGCGTAAGCTGGAGATTGAAAAGTCAGTCACGGATGTTGCGGAATTGAATGGTGAGTTGCGTAATCGTCAATATCTTGTTGAGAAATTAACAAAAGCAAATGTCGATGACATTAAATTTACTCCGTTTAAATATCAATTAAGCCCGTCATTACCGGTTAAAAAGGATGGTCCGGGTAAGGCGATTATCGTGATTCTTTCTGCCTTAATGGGTGGCATAGTTGCCTGCGGTGGCGTGCTTTTACATTATGCGATGGCATCCAGAAAACGGGATGCCATGATAGAGATGGACGGCCGGTTAGTTTAAATTTTCTCGGTTGAAGGTGCCGTTCGTCCGAGCGGCACCACGAGCGGCGTTCCGGCTACCGGATCGTCAATTATCATGCAGCGCAGACCGTAAATGCGTTCAATCAGTTCGGCAGTGACAATTTCTTTTGGCGCTCCCTGAGCGACAATTTTTCCTTCCCGCAGCGCAATCAAATGACTGGCGTAACGACATGCCTGATTGAGATCGTGCAGTACCGCCGCCAGGGTATAGCCTTTCTCACGATTCAGCTCGCTTAACAACTCCAGTAAATCAATCTGATGACTGATATCCAGCCAGGTTGTGGGTTCGTCGAGCAGCATAATCGCTGTTTCCTGGGCCAGCACCATTGCAATCCATGCTCGTTGTCGTTGCCCACCGGAGAGGGTATCCACGCTTTGATCCGCCAGATGGGTAATTCCGGTGGCCTGCATCGCTTTTGTGACTGCCTCTTCATCTTCTTTCCGCCAGCGGGTAAACAGCGGTTGATGTGGATAACGCCCACGCGCTACCAGTTCCTGAACGGTGATATCACCGGGCGTGGTAGCATTTTGCGCCAGCAGACCAATTCGGCGTGCGACCTCTTTACTGGCGAAACGCTGAATCTGTTCGCCATCCAGCCAGACATGCCCGTGAGCAGGCGTCATCAAGCGGCTTAACGTGCGCAGTAATGTTGATTTTCCGCAGCCGTTTGGCCCGATAATCGCCGTGAAATGACCGTCAGGGATCTCCACGGTCAGATTTTCCGCAACGGTATATTTGCCATAGCCCAGGGTTAACTGTTCGCCGCGCAAACGGGCTACTGATTCGGTCATTTTTTGCGAGACTCCTGAATTAACAAGACGATAAGGTAAATACCGCCGAGGCTGACGGTAACGACGCCAACCGGAAGTTGATACGGCATAAACAGTTGTTGGGCGCACAGATCGGCTGCCAGCAGTAACAGCGCGCCACACAGCGCCGCCTGGGTCAGCCCCCAGCGAGCGGTGCCGCTAATGCGTCGGGCAATATGCGGCGCGACCAATGCAATAAAAGAAATCGGCCCGGCAAGGGCAGTAGCAGCGGCAGTAAGCACCACCGCCACCAGCATCATTAACAGACGCGAGCGTTCAACGCTGACGCCCAGCGCGCAGGCGGTGTCATCGCCCATCTCCAGCAAGCGCATCCGCCGTACCAGCAGCGCCGCGCCGATTAACATCAGCACAATGATTGGTGCGGAAGGCCAGGTTTTCGCCCACGTCAGGCCATTAAGTGAACCGGCATTCCACAAACCCGCCGTTAGTGCCGTTTCTAAGGACGCTTTCAGCAACAGCCAGGTATTAAAAGCCACCAGCATGGCGCGAACGCCGATACCGATAATAATCAGACGAAAAGTGTCGATACCGTTGCGCCAGGCGAGCAGCCAGACCAGTAGAGAAGTGACAATACCGCCCGCCATTGCTGCCAGGGCGATAGCCGTCAGGTCCTGACCAAACAGCACCATCGCCACCAGCACGCCGCTCCACGCTCCTGTGTTAAAGCCCATTACGTCAGGACTGCCGAGTGGGTTACGCATCAGCGACTGAAAAATCGCGCCGCTGACGCCCAGCGCCGCGCCAATTAACAGCGCCATCAGCACGCGCGGTAAACGCCATTCGGTGACCACCATCGTCATACTGCGCGGCGCGTCACCCATCAGTGCGGCGAATACCTGCGAGATTTCCAGCGTGACGGCACCACTGCGTAATCCCCAGATACCTGCAACCACACAGGTGGTAATTAGCAGCAAACAGGTGATGATTAATCGGCGAGAGACGTAAATCATGCGCCACCTCGCGTTTTACGTCGCACGAGGAAGATCAACACCGGCGCGCCAATAAAGGCGCTGACCACGGAAACGCGCAACTCACCGGGAACAATCACACGTCCGATGATGTCGGCAAACAGCAGCAGGGCAGGGGTAGCGAGTAGCGTAACGGGCAGCGACCAGCGATGATCGGCACCCACCAGCCAGCGCGCCATGTGCGGCATCATCAGACCAATAAAGGCAATTGGCCCAACCACCGCCGTCGCACTACCGCAAAGCACGGTAATCGCCAGCAGGCCAATTAACTGCGTCCGTGCCACGCGACTGCCCAGCGCCGTCGCCGTGTCGCTGCCGAGGCTCAAACTGTTCAGTGCGCGGCTCAGTAATAGCGCGGTTGCTCCGGCTATCAATACCGGGATCAGCACCACTTTTAAGGTGTGGAGATTACGAATGTCCAGCGAACCGGCTTGCCAGAAACGTAGCTGATCGTAGACGTCAGGATTAAGCAGGGCGATGCCGCTGGTCAGCCCTTCCAGCACCGCTGCCAGCGCCACGCCCGCCAGGGTTAAACGCACCGGACTTAACTGGCCGCCGCCCTGGCTGCCGGTAAAGGCAACAATCAACGAGGCCACCAGCGCCCCGGCGAAGGCCATCGCCAGTTGTTCTTGGGCGGAAGAGTAACCAAACAGCGCCGCGCCCAGCACAATGGCAAAGCTGGCACCGGCGTTTACGCCAAGCAAACCAGGATCGGCAAGTGGGTTTCGGGTGAGAGTTTGCATTAACGCCCCGGCAAGGCCAAGCGCGCCGCCTGCCAGTAAACCGGCAAGGGTACGCGGCAGTCGCGCGTCGAGCACGATGGTGCAATCGGCGCTCTGGCAGGTACCGGAGAGGGACTCCAGCACCACGGAGACGGGGAGTGATTTTGCCCCAATGAGCAGGCTTAATGCCGTCGCGATAATCAGTAATAACAACAATCCGGGCACGGCAATGGCGCGTGTCACGGTAACAGAACCAGACATACGAACTTCCATGATAATGAAATTAATTATCGTTATCGATCTTATTTGGATATGTTAGCATGTGCAGCCTAAGAATAGGTATTTAAAATATTTGATGGCAAGGCATTGTAATGAATAAACAATCCTGGCTGCTTAACCTCAGCCTGTTGAAAACGCACCCGGCGTTTCGCGCAGTATTCCTCGCTCGTTTTATCTCTATTGTTTCTCTGGGGTTGCTCGGCGTCGCGGTGCCGGTACAAATCCAGATGATGACGCATTCGACCTGGCAGGTGGGACTTTCGGTGACGCTGACCGGCGGCGCTATGTTTGTTGGCCTGATGGTTGGCGGCGTGCTGGCGGATCGTTATGAGCGCAAAAAAGTGATTTTGCTGGCGCGCGGTACCTGTGGCATTGGTTTTATTGGCCTGTGTCTGAATGCGCTGTTGCCAGAGCCGTCATTGCTGGCAATCTATTTGCTTGGTTTATGGGATGGTTTTTTCGCGTCGCTTGGCGTTACAGCGCTGCTGGCGGCGACTCCGGCCCTGGTAGGGCGTGAAAACTTAATGCAGGCAGGGGCGATCACTATGTTGACCGTGCGCCTGGGATCGGTGATTTCGCCCATGATTGGCGGCTTACTGCTGGCGACCGGGGGCGTGGCCTGGAACTACGGGCTGGCGGCAGCAGGAACGTTTATTACCCTGCTGCCGTTGTTAAGCCTTCCAGCGCTGCCACCGCCACCGCAGCCGCGTGAGCATCCGTTGAAATCGCTTCTGGCAGCGTTACGTTTTCTGCTCGCCAGCCCGCTGGTGGGCGGCATTGCGCTGCTGGGCGGTTTGTTGACGATGGCGAGCGCGGTGCGGGTACTGTATCCGGCGCTGGCTATCAACTGGCAGATGTCGGCGGCACAGATTGGTTTTCTCTATGCGGCGATCCCGCTCGGTGCGGCTATTGGGGCGTTAACCAGCGGGAAACTGGCGCATAGCGAGCGACCAGGATTGTTGATGTTGCTCGCCACGTTGGGATCGTTTCTTGCCATTGGTCTATTTGGCCTGATGCCGATGTGGATTTTAGGCGTGTTTTGTCTGGCGCTGTTCGGCTGGCTGAGTGCTGTCAGTTCGTTGCTGCAATACACAATGCTGCAAACGCAAACCCCGGAAGCCATGTTAGGGCGGATTAACGGTTTGTGGACGGCGCAGAACGTGACGGGCGATGCCATAGGCGCGGCGCTGTTGGGCGGTCTGGGGGCGATGATGACGCCGGTGGCATCCGCAAGTGTAAGCGGTTTTGGTTTGTTGATTATCGGCGTGTTGCTGCTGCTGGTGTTGGTAGAGTTACGGCGTTTTCGCCAGACGCCGCCGCAGGTGACAGCGTCTGACAGTTAATACTTAAAACAGCGCCTTAAGTCGTTCCAGCACTTGCATGGCGCTGTAGTAATCCAGACGGAACGTCTCGGTTCCCAGCGCATAAACCTGCTTGTTTTGTACTGCAGGCAGGTGCGCGAGCAGCGGGTTGGCATAAATAGCATCAGCGTCTTTCTGATCACCTGCGAACAGGAATAGTGACTCGCCATTTAATCCGGCCGCCAGATTTTCCCCACCAAGTTGAATGATGTCATGGCGTTTGCCCTGGCTTTGGCTGGCGTTTAACCCTGCTGGCAACTTCGCCAGCGTAAAGCCGAGTTGTTCCAGCATTTGCCCTTGTGCTGATTCCGGCGTCCAGAGATTGGCACTGTGCGCGGCAGCAGTATAAACAATGGCAGTGACTGGCTGCGGTGGTAATTTGATTTGCTCTTTCGCCGCCGCCAGTTGCTTATCAAACTGCGCAATCCGCTCTGCCGCTTGTTTCTCATGCCCGGTAATTTTGCCAAGCTGCGTTAACAGCGACTGCCAGCTTTTGTCGTCGTAATTGATGATTAACGTTGGCGCGATAGTGGAAAGCTGATCGTACAGCGCCAGTGCCGAATCGCCGCCAGTCGCGCTAATTAAAATCAGATCCGGCATTTGTGCGGCTACCGCTTCGGCGTTCGGCTCTCCTATATAGAGGCGTTGCAGTTTGTGTTTTTTCGCCACCTCGCTCCACTGACGCAAGAATCCCTGGTCATCCGCGACGCGGTTATTCGGCGTAGTTGCGCCACTGGCGATGACCGGAGCATCTATCGCCAGCAGTGATCCGGTCAGGGTTACGCTGGTTGATACGATGCGCTGTGGCTGGCTTTCCAGCGTATGGCTGCCGCGGCTGTCAGTCACCTGACGCGGCCAGTCGGCGGCCTGCACTGCGGATATTCCTGAAAGCAAAAGTCCAGTTAATAGAAGGGCGTTGCGGTAGAGCGGGGCGAGTCTCACGAATCAGCTTCCTGTTATTTATAAGGTTAAGGGAGTAATGACAAATTCGACAAAGCGCACAATCTATCCCCTCGCCCCAACTTTCGAGGGGCGCAGAACAGCATATTGCGCTCATCCAAATTCATCAATAATGCTTCTCATTTTCATTGTAACCACAAGCAGATGCAACCCCGAGTCGCAGATTGTGTTGCTGCAAGAGTTGACATAGTGCTCGTTTGCTTTTAGGTTAGCGACCGAAAATATAAATGATAATCATTATTAAAGCCTTTATCGTTTGTGGAGGATGATATGGATACGTCACTGGCTGAGGAAGTACAGCAGACCATGGCAACACTTGCGCCCAATCGCTTTTTCTTTATGTCGCCGTACCGCAGTTTTACGACGTCAGGATGTTTCGCCCGCTTCGATGAACCGGCTGTGAACGGGGATTCGCCCGACAGTCCCTTCCAGCAAAAACTCGCCACACTGTTTGCCGATGCCAAATCGCAGGGCATTAAAAATCCGGTGCTGGTCGGGGCGATCCCCTTCGATCCGCGTCAACCTTCGTCGCTGTATATTCCCGAATCCTGGCAGCCATTCTCCCGTAAAGAAAAACAAGCTTCCGCGCGCCGTTTCACCCGCAGCCAGGCGCTGAATGTGGTGAAACGCCAGGCAATTCCGGAACAAGCCACTTTTGAACAGATGGTTGCCCGCGCCGCCGCACTTACCGCCACGCCGCAGGTCGACAAAGTGGTGTTATCTCGGTTGATTGATATCACCACCGACGCCGCCATTGACAGCGGCGTACTGCTGGAACGCTTGATTGCGCAAAACCCGGTTAGTTACAACTTCCATGTCCCACTGGCCGATGGTGGCGTCCTGTTGGGGGCCAGCCCGGAACTGCTGCTGCGTAAAGACGGTGAGCGTTTTAGCTCCATTCCGTTAGCCGGTTCTGCGCGTCGCCAGCCAGATGAAGTGCTGGACAGGGAAGCGGGTAATCGTCTTCTGGCGTCAGAAAAAGATCGCCATGAACATGAACTGGTGACCCAGGCGATGAAAGAAGTGCTACGCGAGCGCAGCAGTGAGTTACACGTTCCCTCCTCTCCACAACTGATTACCACGCCGACGCTGTGGCATCTCGCGACGCCATTTGAAGGCAAAGCTCATTCGCAAGAAAACGCGCTGACCCTGGCCTGCCTGCTGCATCCGACTCCTGCACTGAGTGGTTTCCCGCATCAGGCCGCGACTCAGGTTATTGCTGAACTGGAACCGTTCGACCGCGAACTGTTTGGCGGCATTGTTGGTTGGTGTGACAGCGAAGGTAACGGCGAATGGGTGGTGACTATCCGTTGCGCGAAGCTGCGGGAAAATCAGGTACGTCTGTTTGCCGGAGCGGGAATTGTGCCTGCGTCATCACCGTTGGGCGAGTGGCGTGAAACGGGCGTCAAGCTTTCTACCATGTTGAACGTTTTTGGACTGCATTAAGGAGTGAGGATGAGCATTCCATTTACCCGCTGGCCGGAAGAGTTTGCCCGTCGCTATCGGGAAAAAGGCTACTGGCAGGATTTGCCGCTGACCGACATTCTGACTCGTCACGCCGCGAGTGAAAGCATCGCGGTTATAGATGGCGAGCGACAGTTAAGTTATCGGGAGCTGAATCAGGCGGCGGATAATCTTGCCTGTAGCCTGCGCCGCCAGGGAATTAAATCGGGTGAAACCGCGCTGGTACACCTGGGTAACGTCGCTGAACTTTACATCACCTTTTTCGCGTTGCTGAAACTGGGCGTTGCGCCAGTGTTGGCGCTATTCAGCCATCAGCGTAGCGAACTGAACGCCTATGCCAGCCAGATTGAACCGGCGTTACTGATTGCCGATCGCCAACATCCGCTGTTTAGCGGGGATGATTTCCTCAACACGTTTGTTGCAGGGCATTCCTCCATTCGCGTGGTGCAACTGCTGAACGATAGCGGCGAGCATAATTTGCAGGATGCAATTAACCATCCGGCAGAGGATTTTACTGCCACGCCGTCACCTGCCGATGAAGTTGCGTATTTCCAGCTTTCCGGCGGCACCACTGGCACGCCAAAACTGATTCCGCGAACTCACAATGACTACTACTACAGCGTGCGCCGTAGCGTCGAGATTTGTCAGTTCACGCAGCAGACACGCTACCTGTGTGCGATCCCTGCGGCCCACAACTACGCCATGAGTTCGCCTGGATCGCTGGGTGTGTTTCTCGCTGGCGGCACCGTCGTTCTGGCGGTCGATCCCAGCGCCACGCTCTGCTTCCCATTGATTGAAAAACATCAGGTTAACGTTACCGCGCTGGTTCCGCCGGCAGTAAGTCTGTGGTTGCAGGCGCTGACCGAAGGCGAAAACCGGGCGCAGCTTGCCTCGCTAAAACTGTTACAGGTCGGCGGCGCACGTCTTTCTGTAACGCTTGCGGCGCGTATTCCCGCAGAGATTGGCTGCCAGTTGCAGCAAGTGTTCGGCATGGCGGAAGGGCTGGTGAACTACACCCGTCTTGATGATAGCGCGGAGAAAATTATCCATACCCAGGGCTATCCAATGTGTCCGGACGATGAAGTGTGGGTCGCCGATGCTGACGGAAATCCACTGCCGCAAGGGGAAGTCGGGCGCCTGATGACGCGCGGGCCGTATACCTTCCGCGGCTATTACAAAAGCCCGCAGCACAATGCGAGCGCCTTTGATGCCAACGGTTTTTACTGTTCCGGCGATCTGATCTCCATTGATCCGGAGGGTTACATCACCGTGCAGGGGCGCGAGAAAGATCAGATCAACCGTGGCGGCGAGAAGATCGCTGCCGAAGAGATCGAAAACCTGCTGCTGCGCCATCCGGCGGTGATCTATGCCGCACTGGTGAGCATGGAAGATGAGCTGATGGGCGAAAAAAGCTGCGCTTATCTGGTGGTGAAAGAGCCGCTGCGCGCGGTGCAGGTGCGTCGTTTCCTGCGTGAGCAGGGCATCGCCGAATTTAAATTACCGGATCGCGTGGAGTGTGTGGATTCACTTCCGCTGACGGCGGTCGGGAAAGTCGATAAAAAACAATTACGTCAGTGGCTGGCGTCACGCGCTTCAGCCTGAAGGAGAGAACACGATGGCTATTCCAAAATTACAGGCTTACGCACTGCCGGAGTCTCACGATATTCCTCAAAATAAAGTCGACTGGGCATTTGAACCGCAACGCGCCGCGCTGTTAATTCATGATATGCAGGACTATTTCGTCAGCTTCTGGGGTGAGAACTGCCCGATGATGGAGCAGGTGATCGCGAATATTGCGGCGCTGCGCGACTACTGCAAACAGCACAATATTCCGGTTTATTACACCGCCCAGCCGAAAGAGCAAAGCGATGAAGATCGGGCGCTGCTGAATGATATGTGGGGGCCGGGCCTGACCCGTTCGCCGGAGCAACAAAAGGTGGTGGATCGCCTGGCACCAGATGCCGACGACACGGTGCTGGTGAAGTGGCGCTACAGTGCGTTTCATCGCTCCCCGCTGGAGCAAATGCTCAAAGAGAGCGGACGTAACCAACTGATTATCACCGGGGTATACGCGCATATTGGCTGTATGACCACCGCCACCGACGCGTTTATGCGTGATATAAAACCGTTTATGGTGGCGGATGCGCTGGCCGATTTCAGCCGTGACGAGCATTTGATGTCGCTGAAATATGTGGCCGGGCGTTCCGGTCGGGTGGTGATGACCGAGGAACTGCTGCCGACGCCAATTCCCGCCAGCAAAGCGGCGCTGCGTGAGGTGATCCTGCCATTGCTGGATGAATCCGATGAGCCGTTCGATGACGACAACCTGATCGACTACGGTCTGGATTCGGTGCGCATGATGGCACTGGCGGCGCGCTGGCGCAAAATGCATGGCGATATCGATTTTGTCATGCTGGCGAAAAATCCGACCATCGACGCATGGTGGAAGCTACTCTCCCGCGAGGTGAAATGATGGATTTCAGCGGCAAAAATGTCTGGGTAACCGGCGCGGGGAAAGGTATCGGCTACGCCACGGCGCTGGCGTTTGTTGAAGCGGGAGCGAAGGTTATCGGCTTTGATCGGATCTTTGCGCAGGAGAATTATCCCTTTACGACCGAAGTGATGGATGTTGCCGATGCTGCGCAGGTCGCGCAGGTTTGTCAGCGACTGTTAGCGCAAACGGAGCGACTGGACGTGCTGGTCAATGCGGCGGGAATTTTGCGTATGGGCGCGACCGATCAGCTTAGTAAAGAGGACTGGCAGCAGACTTTTGCGGTTAACGTCGGTGGCGCGTTTAACCTGTTTCAGCAGACCATGAACCAGTTTCGCCGTCAGCGGGGCGGGGCTATTGTCACTGTGGCGTCCGACGCTGCGCACACGCCGCGTATAGGTATGAGTGCTTACGGTGCGTCGAAAGCGGCGCTGAAAAGCCTGGCGTTGAGCGTCGGGCTGGAACTGGCGGGTAGCGGCGTGCGCTGTAATGTGGTTTCCCCTGGTTCCACCGATACTGATATGCAACGCACGCTGTGGGTGAGCGATGACGCCGAAGAGCAGCGTATTCGCGGCTTTGGCGAGCAGTTCAAACTCGGCATTCCTCTGGGAAAAATTGCCCGTCCACAGGAGATCGCCAACACGATTTTGTTCCTCGCCTCTGACCTCGCCAGCCATATCACGCTACAGGATATCGTGGTAGATGGCGGCTCGACGCTGGGGGCATAAGTATGATCTGGAAACGCCATTTGACCCTGGATGAATTGAACGCCACCAGCCATAACACGATGGTGGCGCATCTGGGAATTATTTATACCCGTCTGGGCGATGATGTGCTGGAAGCCGAAATGCCGGTCGATACGCGAACTCATCAGCCGTTTGGCCTGCTGCATGGCGGCGCGTCGGCAGCGCTGGCGGAAACTTTGGGATCGATGGCCGGATTTATGATGACTCGTGACGGTCAGTGCGTGGTAGGAACGGAACTTAACGCCACACATCATCGCCCGGTGTCTGAAGGCAAGGTGCGCGGTGTCTGCCAGCCGCTGCATCTTGGGCGGCAAAATCAGAGTTGGGAAATCGTCGTTTTCGATGAACAGGGGCGACGTTGTTGCACTTGTCGACTGGGTACGGCGGTTTTGGGATGAACACGACAAAATAAAATGAGATTGCAGGAAAACCCGGTTAACGGAGTGACCGAGTTAACACTGTTAAGTTAATTATTGGTTTTAACTCTTATTTGTTTGGTTATCGTGTTGTTAAATTCCGCAAAGATGTTATAGAAACAAAATGTAACATCTCTATGGACACGCACACGGATAACAATTATGAACAAATCAGGGAAATACCTCGTCTGGACAGTGCTCTCTGTAATGGGAGCATTTGCTCTGGGATACATTGCTTTAAATCGTGGGGAACAGATCAACGCGCTGTGGATTGTGGTGGCGTCGGTCTGTATCTATCTGATCGCTTATCGTTTTTATGGTCTGTATATCGCCAAAAATGTGCTGGCGGTTGACCCGACGCGTATGACGCCAGCGGTGCGCCATAACGACGGGCTGGACTATGTGCCGACGGATAAGAAAGTGCTGTTCGGTCACCATTTTGCGGCCATTGCTGGAGCAGGCCCGCTGGTGGGGCCGGTGCTGGCAGCACAGATGGGCTACCTGCCGGGGATGATCTGGCTGCTTGCCGGGGTGGTTCTCGCCGGTGCGGTACAGGATTTCATGGTGCTGTTTGTTTCCACGCGCCGCGACGGTCGCTCGCTGGGTGAGCTGGTCAAAGAAGAGATGGGGCCAACCGCCGGGGTGATTGCGCTGGTGGCCTGCTTTATGATCATGGTCATTATCCTTGCCGTTCTGGCGATGATCGTGGTGAAAGCCCTGACTCATAGCCCGTGGGGAACGTATACCGTTGCGTTCACCATTCCGCTGGCGCTGTTTATGGGGATCTACCTGCGCTATCTGCGTCCGGGGCGTATTGGCGAAGTGTCGGTGATTGGCCTGGTGTTCCTGATTTTCGCCATTATCTCTGGCGGCTGGGTGGCAGAAAGCCCGACCTGGGCACCGTACTTTGACTTTACCGGCGTGCAGCTGACCTGGATGCTGGTGGGTTACGGTTTCGTGGCGGCGGTGCTGCCGGTGTGGTTGCTGCTGGCTCCGCGTGACTACCTCTCTACCTTCCTGAAAATCGGGACTATCGTCGGTCTGGCGGTGGGTATTTTGATTATGCGTCCGACGCTGACCATGCCTGCGTTGACCAAATTTGTCGATGGCACTGGCCCGGTATGGACCGGTAACCTGTTCCCGTTCCTGTTTATCACTATCGCCTGTGGTGCGGTATCTGGCTTCCATGCGCTGATCTCTTCTGGTACTACGCCGAAGATGCTGGCGAACGAAGGGCAGGCGTGCTTTATCGGCTACGGCGGGATGTTAATGGAATCCTTCGTGGCGATTATGGCGCTGGTTTCTGCCTGTATCATCGATCCGGGCGTGTACTTTGCTATGAACAGCCCGATGGCGGTATTGGCTCCGGCAGGTACGACGGATGTCGTGGCTTCTGCGGCGCAAGTGGTGAGTAGCTGGGGCTTTGCTATTACCCCAGATACGTTAAACCAGATTGCCAGTGAAGTCGGTGAACAGTCGATCATTTCCCGTGCGGGCGGTGCGCCGACGCTGGCGGTGGGGATGGCCTACATTCTGCACGGCGCGCTGGGCGGCATGATGGATGTGGCGTTCTGGTATCACTTCGCCATTCTGTTTGAAGCACTGTTTATTCTGACGGCGGTGGATGCGGGTACGCGTGCTGCGCGCTTTATGTTGCAGGATCTGCTTGGCGTGGTTTCTCCGGGCCTGAAACGGACGGATTCACTGCCTGCTAACCTGTTGGCAACGGCGCTGTGCGTGCTGGCGTGGGGCTACTTCCTGCATCAGGGCGTGGTTGATCCGCTGGGCGGTATTAATACCCTGTGGCCGCTGTTTGGTATTGCCAACCAGATGCTGGCAGGGATGGCGCTGATGCTCTGTGCCGTGGTGCTGTTCAAAATGAAACGTCAACGTTACGCCTGGGTGGCGCTGGTGCCAACGGCATGGCTGCTGATTTGTACCCTGACCGCAGGCTGGCAGAAAGCGTTTAGCCCGGATGCGAAAGTCGGCTTCCTGGCGATTGCTAACAAGTTCCAGGCAATGATCGACAGCGGCAATATTCCGTCGCAGTACACCGAATCACAGCTGGCGCAGCTGGTGTTCAACAACCGTCTGGATGCTGGATTGACCATCTTCTTTATGGTGGTTGTGGTGGTACTGGCGCTGTTCTCGATTAAGACAGCACTGGCGGCGTTGAAAGAGCCGAAGCCGACGGCGAAAGAAACGCCGTATGAGCCAATGCCGGAAAACGTTGAAGAGATCGTGGCGCAGGCGAAGGGCGCGCACTAAAGTCAGATTGAGGGGGAATGTTGGCATAGTGCCGATGGTTCCCCTCATCCTCAGCATTTCCAGGCCGGGTAAGGCGTCCGCGTCGCATCCGGCACTATCTCTGCAATCTGATTACCGGAGTTAAAGATGTTTGATTCACTGGCAAAAGCTGGAAAATATTTAGGTCAGGCGGCGAAGCTGATGATTGGCATGCCCGATTACGATAACTATGTCGAACATATGCGGGTAAACCATCCCGACCAGACGCCGATGACTTATGAAGAGTTTTTCCGTGAGCGGCAGGACGCGCGCTACGGTGGAAAAGGCGGCGCGCGCTGTTGCTAAATCTGCATGTCAGACTTTAAATGATTCCACTTTTTCGAACGCTGCACGCAAGGTATCTGGTGTCAGCGTGACCGGCAGGTAATGAATGGATTCCACCGGACGCAAGGTGTGGGCAATTACTTTGTCGATTTCCGCCTGATTATTGATATCCACTTCCAGCTCCGCCAGCGTGGTCGGCAGATGAAAACGCTGATACGCCCCGGTTAATTGCGCCAGCTCATCATCCTGACCCAGCAAGGCACTTTGCACCAGAATACCGTAAGCGACTTTGGTGCCGTGGAGAAATTTCTCGGTTTGCGGTAGCACGGTCAGACCGTTATGCACGGCATGGGCTGCTGCAACGCGAGTAAAACGATCGCCCAGGCCACCCACCATTCCGCCTCCGGCGATAATCGCATCCACCACATCGCAAAATGATTGCGTTAGTTGGCGATTTTGCTGATCGGCAAGCGCCTGTTCGCTACTGCTTAACAAGACGTCGCGAATGGCCTGCGCGTTATTGATCCCCAGTCGCACGGTTAGCGGCAACGTTGCTGGCTGCGGGGCCAGCACCACCGCTTCATACCATTTCGCCAGCGTGTCACCGATCCCCGCCAGCAGATATTGTTGCGGTGCATTGAGGATAATCTCCGGTTCCACCAGCACCATAAAATTGGCGTCGTCGAAAATTTCATAATGTAGCGCCTGTCCGGCATCGTTATACCAGACGGAGAGCGGTGTCCAGGCGGCGCAGGTAGCGGCGATCGTCGGAACGGCAACAAACGGCAGACCGAGACGGCGGGCGAGGGCTTTCGCGGTGTCGAGTAGTGCGCCGCCGCCGACGCCAATCACCACGCTGCGATCGTCACCGGACTCCGCCGCCAGTTGTTGCACATCGCTTTCGCTGCAATGACCACGAAACAAAATATGCTTTACCCCTGGCAGTTCAAACGCAGGCGGCAGTTTGGTTTGTGCCGCAGCAATGGCGCGTTCGCCGTAGATCCACACCGCGCGAGAAAGTTGTTCATCAGTGAAAAAATCGTGCAGGTGATTGAAACTTCCGGGATGTGAAAAGTAGTTAGCCGGGCCGACGACCACGCGGATAGGATTGTGAGGCATGTTGTGTTGTCCTTATTGTTTTATTTAGACATCTAAACGTCTTGATTGCCAAATACTAGCATCGTGTTATAGTGCCTTCAACACGCAACTTCGTCAGGTACAATAAAAATGACAAATAACCCTCTGATTCCACAAAGCAAACTTCCACAACTTGGCACCACTATTTTCACCCAGATGAGCGCGCTGGCGCAGCAACACCAGGCGATTAACCTGTCGCAAGGCTTTCCTGATTTTGATGGTCCGCGCTATTTACAGGAGCGGCTGGCGTACCACGTTGCCCAGGGGGGCAAACCAATACGCACCCATGACCGGCGTGCAGGCATTACGCGAGGAGATTGCTCAGAAAACGAAACATCTGTATGGCTATCAACCAGATGCCGATAGCGATATCACCGTAACGGCAGGGGCGACGGAGGCGTTATACGCGGCGATTACCGCGTTGGTGCGCAATGGCGATGAAGTGATTTGCTTTGATCCCAGCTATGACAGTTACGCCCCCGCCATCGCGCTTTCGGGTGGAATAGTGAAACGTATTGCGCTGCAACCACCGCATTTTCGCGTTGACTGGCAGGAATTTGCCGCATTGTTAAGCGAGCGCACCCGGCTGGTTATCCTCAACACGCCGCATAATCCCAGCGCCACTGTCTGGCAGCAGGCTGATTTCGCCGCTTTGTGGCAGGCGATTGCCGGGCACGAGATTTTTGTCATTAGCGATGAAGTATACGAGCACATCAACTTTTCACATCAGGGCCATGCCAGCGTACTGGCGCATCCGCAGCTGCGTGAGCGGGCGGTGGCGGTTTCTTCGTTTGGTAAGACCTATCATATGACTGGCTGGAAAGTGGGGTATTGCATTGCGCCAGCGCCCATCAGTGCCGAGATCCGCAAGGTGCATCAGTATCTGACTTTTTCGGTCAATACCCCGGCGCAACTGGCGCTTGCCGATATGCTGCGAGCACAACCTGAACATTATCTTGCGTTACCGGACTTCTATCGTCAGAAGCGCGATATTCTGGTGAACGCCTTAAGTGAAAGCAGGCTGGAGATTTTACCCTGCGAAGGTACTTACTTTTTGCTGGTGGATTACAGCGCGGTTTCTACGCTGGATGATGTTGAGTTTTGCCTGTGGTTGACGCGGGAGCACGGCGTGGCGGCGATTCCGCTGTCGGTGTTTTGCGCCGATCCCTTTCCGCATAAACTCATTCGTCTCTGTTTTGCCAAGAAGGAATCGACGCTGCTGGTGGCGGCTGAACGCCTGTGCCAGCTGTAGTTATTTAACCGTCCAGGCGCGGGAATATTGGCGGTCGGCAAACAGTTCTTGCAGGCCGTTAATTTGCTTCAGGCGCAACACTTCGTCGCTATCCATTCCCAGCTCTTTGCCAATTTTATTATCGTCCCATCCCAACTGGCTGAGTTCACGAACAATTTCCGACATGGCAGTGATTTGGTGGCGTCCACGAGCGCGGTTATGACGAATAGTTGCGGCGATGCGCTGATTACGCGTACCTTCCAGACAAGTCACCGGCAAATAACCTTTTAAGCGTAATTTTAACGATGATAAGCCTTTACCTATTTCATGGCGGTGAAAACCATCCACGATTTCCAGGGCATTTTTATCCGTATGCGTGACCACAATGGGTTGGGTAAAACCATCTATTTCAATGGATTTTTGCAGCAGTTTTTTTTCGGGTGGTGCCACGTTATTTGGGTTGTAATCATTCGGCACGATCTGGCTATTTTTCACCCACAAAACACAATCCACCGGCTCTTCCCGAAAAGGACTCACCTGATGGATCGCCATGCGGATTTCATTAATCGCTTTGATGCGATCGTCTTCCGGCAAGCTGGCGAGAAATTGGGTTAAATCCTGCGTTAATCGTTGTTGCATAGTATCCCCCATTCCTGACGTTTTCCTTTAATCCGTTCGTTATAACGCTGATAATTTTTCGCTTTTGTGGGGCTAAATGATAATGCCCGACACCAGTAATCGTTATTAAGCAACACTTTGCATATTCGCCGCCAGGAGGGGATATCTTTTGCGCCAATGTCCCCTTGCTGTGTTTGTGGAACCTTGATGCCCTTTTTCTGATGCCAGTGTAAATAAATGGCGATTTTATTGCGGTAATGTTCAGCTGTTTTCTCCGGCATGCTGTTGAGCAGCAATAATGCATACTCTTGCCAGTTTAAATGCTCTGGTTTGAGGATTTTCCGATGACCATAAAAATGGTTGTCATGCCCGGCGTAAATGCCACCGCTTTTTACCCCGCTGACACGTGCGCACATGGCAGCCCAGCGATCCGGTTCGATAACGTGATAGAGCCATAATCCTTGCCGTTGCTCCGGGCCAAAAGGTTCGCAAATTCGCATATGACGCAGAGGAACACCTGCTTGATACATCAGGTTATACAGTGGGTTACAGAGGCATTGATGGTTAGCATACCAGGTCCAGATATCGGCCACTTTCCAGTCGTAGATAGGGTAAATGTACCAGCTATGACCGCCTGGTGCGGCAGTGGTCCAGGGCTTATCATCGGCAAAACGTTGTTTATTTAAACTGGCGATGGCGACAAAACGGTTATAGGACTCATCCGCACGGATGCCGATCATCATCGCCGCCGGACGTTTTTGCGAAAACCATTCGGCAAACTCGCGCACAAATTGTTCGAAAGTCATGCCTGGCTGGTAAAAGGGGAAAAAGTCAGGATCGGTTATCGCATCTTCCGGGGGCTGGCGCACCCATTCGACATCAGGTTCCCAGCACTGCCATTCGGGTTGATATTGGGATAATGAATTTTGTGTTGTTAACGGTAGTGCCACCCAATAAAACGTTTCGATGACATCTGCATACTGCTCCCGTAGCGATTGAACATAGTCAATAGTGCAAGAAAACTGTGCTTCCCAGTCTATAAACAGAACGTATATTTTTTTGCCCATTTTTCTGGCGAGAGCTGCGGTTAGATGGAGCATTAAACCTGAATCTTTACCCCCAGAAAAAGAGACACATACGCGGGGCAGAGTGCTGAGTGTCCAGGTAATACGGTCATGAGCTGCTTCCAAAATATTAAGGGGAAGCGGGATTTTATAAATGGACATCTAAAGATGCTCTCTGAACCTTACAGGTAGATAATGCGATAGTTTTTTAATTATAAAGTAAATAAATTCAAATAAGATATATTATTTTATGTATTTACATTGTGAATTTTCCATTGAAAAACATTTTGCTAGCAGATAGATGTTTATTATAAGTTGTCATTCAAACGATCAATGAATCGTGAGAAGGCAAGGTTATTTAATGATGTTTTATTATAGGACATATAAAGCGTGTTTGATGGCAATGGCTGTTCAAGTTTTATTTGTTTCAGTTGAAGTATTTTATGGTAACTGCGGTATAATTCGTAAGGCACAATACCAATTAAATCGGTAACTGCAATTGTATTAATAATGGTAAACAGAGAGGAGCTACGAAACGATATTTTACGGTTTGCCATGAGTGCATCTATTTCCATCTGAAAATCTTCAAATCCAGGAATTTTAGATATCAGAAAGGTAAATTCTTCATCAAGAATTTGTGCATGGGTACTCCGTTCATTTATTCTCGGATGGGTAGTGCTACAGATGAGTGTATTACGAATTGACTGAAAAGGAACACAGCTCACAGAACGGCTGATAACCGGTGTCAATGTCACTACGAGATCTGCTTTACGGTAAGCCAGTAAATCTTCGGCGCTTTCTACCGCCATCATAATGTCATGATGTTCAATGTCGACAACCGCATCCTGGCGCAGACTATTGATCAAAAGGCTGCTGTTTGTCGCAGAGACGAATTGTGGACCATAGATTATAAATTTTTTCTTTAATTCAGATTTATTGACGATATTTATTGTTTGTTCCAGGTTTCTAAGGTTTTTCTCAAGATGATGATGAAGATTTAACCCAGTAGTTGTTGGCGCAATACCTTTTCCGGCACGAATAAACAAAGGATCATTAAATTGCGTACGTAAGCGTTGTAGAGACTGACTAACAGCAGAGGGCGTTATATATAGTGATTCTGCAGCCTTACTAATGCTGAGATGTTGGTAAATGCACTCGAAAATCACCAGTAAATTCAAATCAAATTTTTTTAAGTCGTAAAGATTGGCCATGATGCACTCCATTTATATCATTGCACTTATCGTAATATTCATTAAACTAATAATGTGAAGTCATATATTTTTATTTGTTATGTTTTTTTTACTTAATTCATAATTAAGTTTTTCTAAAATAGCATAGTCGGTTTATTGTTTGTGATCAATTATTGCGGTTTTCAGGATAACTGAAAAACTGTATATATTTCAGTTATCCATGATTTGATGTTATTTATTTCCCATGATGATATTTAAGGTCTTTTTATCTGGTAATCCGACCGCCTGTTGCAGTGTATTCTCCGGACTCATGTAATAAATAGCAGGCGTGACGTTTGCGCCAAGTTCATCCATCAGTTTTTCATTGGCGCTTAAGATTTTCATCTGCTCTACGCCAACGGTGGCAGGGATGTTTAGCTTTAGCTTCTTGTCTGATGCTTCATACTCTTGCCATGCTTTAGCCGGATCTTTAGCCGAGAGGATTGCCGCAGCAGTGGCTGGGCTTTCCGGTTTGATTACGCCAACCAGTAGTGTGCGAAGCTGAACTTTGCCAGCCTCAACCCACGGGCGAGCCTGTTGCCAGAATTGTTTACAATACGGACAAAATGGATCGGCGAAGACGTAGACAATGACCGGCGCGTCTTTTTTACCGTCGAGGATCCAGTGGGATTGCTCCATCCGTTGCCACATTTCACGACCGGCTGGCGCATAAATCTCTTTTTCGATAAGCGTGTTACTCAGGTTTTCACCTTTTTCGTTGTACATGTAACCAGAGATAGCGTGCTTACCATCTGGAGTCAGGTAGATGGTGACCCCCATATCCTGATACTTTCCGAGATAACCTTTCATTCCTCCGGGGGCATCGAACGATTTGATAATCGTAATGCCCTGTTTCTCAATCGCTTTTACTGGGGCCGGGAGTTCCTCTGCGAAGGCGACTGCAGGAAGCAGTGCCAGTAAAAGTATCTTTTTTAACATTAATTTGTCCTTTTCAGTCAGTGCAAAATTTGAGTAAAAGGCATAACCTATCACTGTCATAGGTAAGAGCTTAGAACAGGTGATTGCCCTTTGTTTATGGGGGTGTTGTAATCCCTCTCGTCGTTGCGGTCGTCATCGCAACACCGCAGCCTGGTGAACAGGCGCTGAAGATACCAAAGGGTAGTTCAGGTTACGCGGCCACCTGGAAAGGGGGCCCATTTTACTTTTTATCGCCGCTGGCGGTGCAAAGTTCACAAAGTTGTCTTACGAAGGTTGTAAGGTAAAACTTATCGATTTGATAATGGAAACGCATTAGCCGAATCGGCAAAAATTGGTTACCTTACATCTCATCGAAAACACGGAGGAAGTATAGATGTCCTTGATTAACACCAAAATTAAACCTTTTAAAAACCAGGCATTCAAAAACGGCGAATTCATCGAAATCACCGAGAAAGACACCGAAGGCCGCTGGAGCGTCTTCTTCTTCTACCCGGCTGACTTTACTTTCGTATGCCCGACCGAACTGGGTGACGTTGCTGACCACTACGAAGAACTGCAGAAACTGGGCGTAGACGTATACGCAGTATCTACCGATACTCACTTCACTCACAAAGCATGGCACAGCAGCTCTGAAACTATCGCTAAAATCAAATATGCGATGATCGGCGACCCGACTGGCGCCCTGACCCGTAACTTCGACAACATGCGTGAAGATGAAGGTCTGGCTGACCGTGCTACCTTCGTAGTTGACCCGCAGGGTATCATCCAGGCAATCGAAGTTACCGCTGAAGGCATTGGCCGTGACGCGTCTGACCTGCTGCGTAAAATCAAAGCAGCTCAGTATGTAGCTTCTCACCCAGGTGAAGTTTGCCCGGCTAAATGGAAAGAAGGTGAAGCAACTCTGGCTCCATCTCTGGACCTGGTTGGTAAAATCTAAATTTCCTTCGTCTTTCGTGCCATAGCGGCGTTGGCGTCGCCCGTTCACCCCGGTCACTTACTTGTGTAAGCTCCCGGGGATTCACAGGCTAGCCACCTTGCTCTGACACGAAATACTTAGGAAATTCACCTAATTAATCGGGTGCTGCGGCACCCGATTTTCTTCCCCGCACCATGATGCAAGCTGCATCCAGGTAGCCGCAGAGGCCGCTTGCATGATGATGTTTAAAGCCCAGGAGATAAACATGCTCGACACAAATATGAAAACTCAACTCAAGGCTTACCTTGAGAAATTGACTAAGCCTGTTGAGTTGATTGCCACGCTGGATGACAGCGCTAAATCGGCAGAAATCAAGGAACTGTTGGCTGAAATCGCAGAACTGTCAGACAAAGTCACCTTTAAAGAAGATAACAACTTACCGGTGCGTAAGCCGTCTTTCCTGATCACCAACCCAGGCTCTAACCAGGGGCCGCGTTTTGCAGGCTCCCCGCTGGGTCATGAGTTCACCTCGCTGGTACTGGCACTGCTATGGACCGGTGGTCATCCGTCGAAAGAAGCGCAGTCTCTGCTGGAGCAGATTCGCCATATTGACGGTGATTTTGAATTCGAAACTTATTACTCGCTCTCCTGTCACAACTGCCCGGACGTGGTGCAGGCGCTGAACCTGATGAGCGTACTGAACCCGCGTATTAAGCACACGGCGATTGATGGCGGCACGTTCCAGAACGAGATCACCGATCGTAACGTGATGGGTGTTCCTGCAGTGTTCGTAAACGGTAAAGAGTTTGGTCAGGGCCGAATGACCATTTCCGAAATCGTTGCCAAAATCGATACTGGCGCTGAAAAACGTGCGGCAGAAGAGCTGAATAAGCGTGATGCTTATGACGTATTAATCGTTGGCTCTGGCCCGGCGGGCGCAGCGGCAGCAATTTACTCCGCACGTAAAGGTATCCGTACTGGTCTGATGGGCGAACGTTTCGGCGGTCAGATCCTTGATACTGTTGATATCGAAAACTACATTTCTGTACCGAAAACCGAAGGCCAGAAACTGGCAGGCGCGCTGAAGGTTCACGTTGATGAATACGATGTTGATGTGATCGACAGCCAGAGCGCGAGCAAACTGATTCCGGCGGCGGTTGAAGGCGGCTTACATCAGATTGAAACGGCTTCTGGCGCGGTACTGAAAGCTCGCAGCATTATCGTGGCGACCGGTGCAAAATGGCGCAACATGAACGTTCCGGGTGAAGATCAGTATCGCACCAAAGGCGTAACCTATTGTCCGCACTGCGACGGCCCACTGTTTAAAGGAAAACGCGTGGCGGTCATCGGCGGCGGTAACTCCGGTGTTGAAGCGGCAATCGACCTGGCGGGTATCGTTGAGCACGTAACCCTGCTGGAATTTGCCCCAGAAATGAAAGCCGACCAGGTTCTGCAGGACAAGCTGCGTAGCCTGAAAAACGTCGACATCATTCTGAACGCGCAAACCACGGAAGTGAAAGGCGACGGCAGTAAAGTCGTAGGTCTGGAATACCGTGATCGTGTCAGCGGCGATATTCACAACATCGAACTGGCCGGTATTTTCGTCCAGATTGGTTTGCTGCCGAACACCAACTGGCTGGAAGGCGCAGTAGAACGTAATCGTATGGGCGAGATAATCATCGATGCGAAATGCGAAACCAACGTTAAAGGTGTGTTCGCTGCCGGTGACTGTACGACTGTTCCGTACAAACAGATCATCATCGCTACTGGCGAAGGTGCTAAAGCCTCTCTGAGTGCTTTTGACTACCTGATTCGCACCAAAACTGCATAAGAAGAAGTAAGATTCACCTGCAATTGTTTAGCCGCTGGGGTCAAACCTGGCGGCTTTTTTTATAAAAAAACGCCCTGCCAGGATTGCTCAGGGCAGGGCGTCATAAATGCGTTAATTTGTTAACGAACAACTAATACCGGCAGATTGGCGTGGCGGATCACGTTGGAAGCGTTGGAACCTAACAGATGGGTTGAAATCGATGGGTTTCGTGAACCGATAACCACGACATCCGCATCCAGTTCTTTAGCTAACTCGTTCACTTCATCTCGCACGCTACCAAAACGGACATGTGTTTTGATACGGGATGGATCAATATTGAAATGGCCGACCATTGTCTGTAGGCGTTCTTCGGCTTCATGTTGCAAATGCTCTTCGAAACGACGCACATCAGCAGCAAAACGGTGCAGACTAAGGCTTGCGGCGCCCGGTAATACATGGAGTAAATGAATTACGCCATCATCCTGGGCGAGAAATTCAGCGTGACGAACTGCTTTGTCGCTCAATTCCATTTCAAATACGTCTACTGGCATAATGATTGTTTTGTACATAAGCATTCCCTCCTTGCTATTGCATGAACATATAACAGCACATTATTGATTATGATTCTATGATTTGCGAAGTTGATTTGATCTGGAATAGCAATTGATCTGGAAAATGAATTAAGTCAGCCACTACCAGCGTTGTTCAAGATATAGCACTGCCACAACAATAATTGCTGCAATGAATATATAAAACGCAGTAATACCGAGAGCTTCGCTCATAGGGGGATCCGCAGGTGAATAACTTGTTCAGATTAGAACGCAGCGGTGAAGAGGAAAATGATAAGTCTGGTTGATATTTAAGCGGAAAGAGGATGCAGAAGCATCCTCTGGGCAAAGCGAATAACGCTTGTGCAGATGGGATTAAAGCAGGTAGTCGCCAGCGGCTTCAGGCTGGTATTCGAGTTCCAGCACTTCAAGGTGAGTTGCGCTACCGCCCGGAAGTTCCCAGTGGATGGTATCGCCAACGCGCAGCCCCAACAGTGCAGCGCCAACTGGAGCCATAACGGAAAGTTGAGTATTGCTGTCGGTCATCTTTGCCGGATACACCAGTGTACGCACACGGACTTCGCCATCGCTAAGATTGCGGAATTTAACCCGGCTGTTCATCGTCACCACATCGTGTGGCATCTCTTCTGGCGAACACATTTGGGCGCGATCCAACTCTGCGTTTAACGCGTCGGCGATTGGCAAACCGGCATAGGCAGGTTGCTCCAGCAGAATATCGATGCGTTCGGCATCCAGGTCGTTAATGATGATTGTTGGTCTGGACATTTTTACTCCATGTCGTCGGTACTGCGAGTGTCGCAGATAAACATACCCAAAAGAAAACCCTCACCGTCAGGCGGCGAGGGTTTAACTCATATGATGATACTGACTGTTGCTCACTCTTTGAAGTGATTTGCGTCACATTCAGGGAATTCCTCAATGCAGCGCATTATGTATAAATCTTAATCGTCATGGTTTATGGAAGACGAATTAGCATGTTTTGTAAATCAGAGGATTAATAACCAGCTTTATCAATCACAAAGGCTTTGCCACAGTTGCCTGGGTGAGGTTGTGGCAAGAATGAGCTTGCCGAGAGCGGCGCATTGATGGCATCAGCTTTGATTGAAATCTGGATTTCAGTCAAATATGCCGGATTACCCTGGCACGTTAACTTGACCGCTTTGACGTTCTCTTTCCCCCAGCTTTTGGCAAAGGCATCGTCAAAGTCACTGCGGCTCACGGTTTTACCATAGTTATCCGCGAGGAATTTTCCGGCTGCGCTCTCTTTTACCTCTTGATTCAGTCGTACCATCGTACCGAAGTAAGCATCCGGATCAAAACCAAAGCAGGCGCCGTGTTTCGCGTATTCATAACGTTCCAGACAGGAACGGCCACCTGCGCCCGGCATAACTTCACTCAATTTAGCTGCTGTTTCCAGCGATAATCCGGTTTCCGGTGAAGAACACATCCGGCTGGCGCGCGCTTCCGGCAGGTTTGGGACTGGGCGAGTGGCGCAGCCGAAGCGCATCCAGCGGCGTTCATCAACACCACGAGCAGCAACCGATTTAGGCAGTCCGGGCCACAGGCCGTGTACGGTCAGGAAATCGGCCTTGTCGGTCGTTTCGGTTTGCAGGCGACACTCATCGCGTTCGTTACGATTTCGATCGTGCTGACTCTGGCAAAAGCCGGTTTGCCAGGAAAGCGCTAAAACGTAACGATCAAAATCGCCATACTGTTTTGCTTGCAACGCAATGGCGTTGGCAGAAGAGAAGGGAAGTAGAGAAACCGCCAGTAAAGCGGCGTTACGCCAGAATGCTTTCATAATGGGTGTGGACTCATACATACACTGAATACTATCTATTAAATCATAAAAAAGCCCGCCTGGTTGGCTAACCTGGCGGGCGCGGTGATTTATTCAGCGTTTGCCGAACGTATTAGTTCCACATGGCGAGAATTGGCCAGCCTACGAGCAACAACATTGAAATGTAGATGACCCCGAAGATAGCGCCAAGACGCCAGTAATCTTTCGATTTCACATAGCCACAGCCGTAAATAATCACACCTGGGCCAGTAGCATATGGGGTCAGACAGCCCATGATACCGATAGACAGCACCAGCAGAATACACAGTTGTTCCATCGGAACACCGGGAATACCTTTACCGACGGCCAGAATAACTGGCAGCATGGTTGCAGTGTGCGCAGACAGGCTGGCAAACAGGTAGTGAGCAAAATAGAACACCAGCACGAGGACGATAACCGTCGCGTTCGGCGAAAAACCTTCCAGGTGCGTACTCATGGTGCTGGCGAACCAGTCGATAAATCCGGAACGAGTCAGGCCATTAGCCATGACGACAAGTGTTGCCAGGTTAACCAGCGTGTTCCATGCGCTGTTATAACGGGTAATGTCTTTCCACGGTACAACGTGCAGCGCCAGCATCAGCGAAACTGCCAGCAGGCCAACCGCAGTGGCATTAATCACTTCGCTGCCAAATACCCACAAACCTAAGCTGAGTAATACAAGGCCAATCAGCGTCCATTCTCTGCGTGTCAGACGCCCCATGGTTTTCAGCTCATCGCCTGCCCAGGTGGCGACTTCTTCACTATGGGTAACTTCCGGTTTGTACAGCACGTAGGAAAGCCACGGCGCAATGATGAGTAAGATAACCCCAACCGGCAGGAAGCAGAGGAACCACTGTAACCAGCTAATCTGGATACCGGCAATTTTGCTGACGAATTCCAGGCCCAGCACGTTCGGCGCCGCGCCGGTGACAAACATGGAGGAGCTAAGACTGGTACTGATGACCATCATCCACATTAAATAACCGCCAATGCGTCGGGAAGACGGATCGTTGGGGAATGATTTAAACAGCGGCGGCAGGTTTTTAATGACCGGGAAAACGGTTCCGCCGGTACGCGCAGTGTTAGACGGTGTAAACGGCGCCAGCAGAATGTCGATAATGACAATCGCATAACCTAACGTCAGCGTGCGTTTACCCATGAATTTCACCAGAAAAAGGGCAATACGACGGCCTAATCCAGAAACTTCATATCCTAACGCAAAGATAAATGCGCCAAATACCAGCCAGACGGTGGTACTGGAAAAACCAGCCAGTCCCCATTTTAGCGCCTGTTTTTGGGCATTAAACGCTGGGTCAGCCAATTCTTTGGCGTCAAAAAGCAGGTAATTACTGCCAATAACGCAAATGGTTACTGCAATAAAACTGATCGCTGTTGCCGGGATTGGCTCGAGGATCATTCCGACAATCATTGCCACAAACACAGCGAAATAATGCCATGCCTGCGGCGGCATACCGTCGGGGACAGGGATAAGAAACATGACACCCATCACCACCAGTGGGGCCAATAATTTCCATATATTATCTTTTGCTAAAGACATACGGGTTCTCCGAAAATTAATATTTCCAAATTTATCAAGTGCTTAAATTATTAAATCTGTGCTAAAAACCAGGTAAGAATCAGCAGGTCGGCGCTGCCGCCGGGGCTGAGATTTCGTTCGATACACTCCCTGTCGAACTGCCGGAGATAATCGAGATCGGCGGGGGTTCGGATGCCCCCTTTTTGCAATAATGTTTGCGCCTCGCGCTGTAGCCAGCGCAGGCCCCCCTCGCCACCGCGCGATGCAACGTTGGTATCGCCGTTCATCGCCATCAGTAGCAGTAAGGTATCGAGCAATGCCAGTTCAGGATCTAGCCCCTGATCCAGCAGAGTGAGGTAGTGCGGCAGGGCGTGCTTGATAACCAGCGGATAACCCGCTTCAGCTTCACCGCGCGCACCGGTAAGGCCAAGTTGCTGGTACAACCGTTGACCTGCGGTCAGTTGTTGATTATTGGTACGCAGTTCGCGCTCGGTCAGACCACGGCAGAAACTTGCCGCCGTCGCACAAATGGTGGCTGGCGTTACCGGTTGGTTGAGCTGATGCAAACGGCCAATTGCTGCGCATACCAGCCCTAAAGAGAAAATGCTGCCTTTATGGGTGTTTACGCCCGCAGTGGCGCGGAACATATCGCCTTCACAGGCCATACCAATTGGGCGTAATCCGTTGAGTACTGCTTCGGGTGCCATTTCTGCACTACAGGCACCAAATTCGATAAAACGGGGTAACCAACCCTGGATCGCCAGTGCGCTACGGTGGAAATCTTCCAGCGCCATATCTTTGTGCGCACCGCAGTTAATGCGATCCACCAGGCCTGGTTTCGGTGACAGATTGACTTCAGTCAGCATGGCGCGCCAGCCCAACAGGGCGTAGTCATTGATTAATGACGCAGCAAGCTTTGTGGTTTTAGTTGACGTTGCAGGCATCGACATCGTTCAGCAGCGCCTCCATGCGGTTGAGTAAATCGGTCAGTTGGTGGGTCTTCCCACGCGCACAGACGGCTGCACTTTGCTCGCACAGCAGGCAGCGGCGAGGCGGCAGCGAATAATCGCGGCGGGAGAGAATTTCGCCTTCGGGCGTCAGGACATCGATATCCCATAAACGCCCGAGAGGATGACTATGCTCAAGCTCAATGGTTGCGAGCTTGAGGTCGCGAGCTGGAGCGGCAATGCTCAACATGCCCTCTGGCCCGCTGGCGGAAACCAGTGCAGCCTGCTCCTGAATTTGCCAGCCCTGTTTTGCGGCTAAAGCGCGCAGGGCAGTTACGCCATGATTAAAAATTCGGCGTGTGACCTCGCTGTCTTTAATCGGACCCGGCGCAACCACAGTAAAGGAAACCAGTGGAACAGGATGGCGCTTGAGCCAGGCGTGTTGCCGCGCTTGCCTTTCATCCCGGCTGACGAGCAGCTCGGGAATTGAAACCGCATGGTGGCTGGCGAGTTCAGGGAGCAGGTGCATGGCTTATTCCTTCACCTGATGCACAACGTCAATCACCGAGCCATCGCGGTAGCGCACGACGGCAACGACGCGATCGGTGAATTCAATCGGCTGTGGTTCACCGGTCAGCAGACGCGCACGTTCGCGCAGCCACTCAATGGAAACCACTTTAATGCCAGCTTCCTGCAGACGTTCTGCCAGTTCCGGACGTGCCGGGTTAACAGCGATGCCGTGGTCGGTGACCAGAATATCGACGCTGGACCCCGGGGTAATGCAGGTCAGCACGTTATCCACCAGAGTCGGGATACGACCGCGCACCAGCGGTGCAACAATGATGGAAAGCGCAGAGGCAATTGCGGTATCGCAGTGACCGCCGGAAGCGCCACGCAGCACGCCATCAGAACCAGTCAGCACGTTAACGTTGAACTGAGTGTCAATTTCCAGCGCGCTCAGTACCACCACGTCGAGACGATCAACCGATGCACCTTTAGAGCCCCAGTTAGCGTACTGGTTGGCGCTGATTTCGATGTGGTTCGGATTACGCGCCAGTGACTGTGCGGCTTGACCGTCAAAGCTCTGGACGTCCAGCAGTTTGCGGATCAGCCCTTTTTCATGCAGATCAACCATCGTGGCGGTAATGCCGCCGAGGGCGAAGTCAGCGCGAATATCGCGGCTGCGCATTTTGTCTTCCAGGAAACGGGTTACCGCCAGCGAAGCGCCGCCAGTACCGGTTTGCATGGAGAAACCTTCTTTAAAGTAGCCAGAGTTGACAATCACATCCGCGGCGCGGCGGGCAATCAGCAGTTCGCGCGGGTTAGTGGTCATACGGGTCGCGCCTGCGCCGATTTTCGCGGCATCGCCGACACGCTCAACTTTGACGATCAGATCAACCTGATCCTGTTCAATGCTCGCCGGGTTATGCGGATAAGGCAGTAGTTCTTCGGTGAGCATCACCACCTGTTTCGCATTGTCGGCATCGACCATTGCATAACCGAGGGAGCCGCAGCAGGCTTTTCCGGTGTAGCCGTTGGCATTACCGAATTCGTCACAGGACGGGACGCCGAGGAAAGCCACGTCGATGTTCAGTTCGCCGCTCTGTACCAGATGCACGCGACCGCCGTGGGAGTGGATTTGCACCGGTTCAGCTAGCAGACCACGGGAGATTTCTTCCGCCAGTGGGCCGCGCAGGCCGGAAGTATAAATACGGGTAACTACACCCTGACGAATATGTTCCACCAGCGGCGCATGGCAATCACTCAGGGAGCTGGACGCCAGGGTCAGGTTTTTAAAGCCCATCTTAGCGATGACGTCCATCACCATATTGACGGTCAGGTCACCGCCACGAAAAGCGTGGTGGAAGGAGACGGTCATACCATCTTGCAAACCAGAGCGACGAATCGCTTCTTCCAGGTTGGCGCACAGTTTACGATCGCGCGCTTTTTCAGCCTGGTAGGTTTGCTTTGGCGAGTTCTGGAAAGCGGCAAGATCGCATTCAGCGCGACGATTCCAGGCCGCTACCCGTTCTTGTCGTTGAGATTGTTCAATTTTCTGCGTCATTTTGATTGCCTTATTCTTCGCGGATGCCGGAAAGTTCTGCACGGGAGAGCACCAGACGGGCGCGATCGATAACCGGACCGTCAACCATCTTGCCGTTCAGGGAAACGACGCCGAGGCCTTCGCGAGCGGCGGCTTCAGCGGCTTCTACAACGCGGCGTGCGTGATCCACTTCTTTCTGGGTTGGTGCGTAGAGGTTGTGCAGCAGATCAATCTGACGCGGGTTGATCAGCGATTTGCCGTCAAAGCCCAGTTGTTTGATGTGGGCGGCTTCTTGCAGGAATCCGGCTTCGTTGTTGGCGTCGGAATAGACGGTATCGAACGCCTGAATACCCGCAGAGCGCGCGGCCTGCAAAATAGAGCAGCGAGCGAACAGCAGTTCCGTACCTTCCGGAGAGCGTTCTGTACGCAGGTTGCGCACGTAGTCTTCTGCGCCAAGGGCGATCCCGATCAAACGCTCGGAAGCGTGAGCGATTTCCACCGCGCGGGTAATGCCCAGCGGAGATTCAATCGCCGCCAGTAGCCCCGTGCTGCCAGGTTCACGACCGCAGGCTTTTTCAATACGCAGGATCTCTTTTTCGATATCCAGAACGTCCTGAGCGGTATCGGTTTTCGGCAGACGCACAACGTCTGCGCCGCCGCGAACGACGGCTTCCAGGTCGTTAACGCCCCATTCAGAATCCAGTGCGTTAACACGTACGATGGTTTCAATATCGCGATACAGCGGATGTTGCAGCGCGTGGTAGACCATGCGACGTGCGGTGTCTTTTTCACGCAGTGCCACGGAGTCTTCGAGGTCGAACATCAGAGCATCAGCCGGGTAGATGAAGGAGTTGCTGACCATCGCGGCATTAGCACCAGGCACGAACAGCATGCTGCGGCGGGTGCGGGTTTTACGTTGTTGCAGCGAAGCGGAAATCATTGGCAATCCTCCCATGGCAGAGCCGGGATACCGCTGGCGCGCGCCAGCAGGGCTTCCAGTCGTGCACGTAAAATGCAGTCCAGTGCGCCTTTGTCATCGACATTCAGCTGTACGCCGCGCACGTTATAGCGGGCGAGAACGTCCAGAATGGTGGTGCGAATCGCATCGCCAAACTGTTTCTCAACGCTGCTGTTGATCTGCAGGTCGATATCCTGCGTATCGAGAGGGGCGATGCGTATCATCACATCCCCAGACTCAAGGGTGCCTGCAACGGCGGGCTGGTTTATTTTCATTTTTCACCTGTTTCTTATGCGGGGGTCTTTTGACGAACTGCCGCGTCCTGGCGGGCGTGTTCAAGCAGATTCTGCAAGTAATGCAGAGTGGTTGCCGGGACCAGTGGCGCGATAGCCGTGAGATCGTTTTTCACCAGCAGTTGACGTACCCGGGAAGCGGATATCGGCAGTTCCTGGTAACGCAGTCGCTCAATTTCAACCAGTTCGATGGGCGGTGCGGAGATGGTCGGTGTTTCCAGCCAGTAGCGCATATCCTGGTTGTACTGGGCGGTCACGCGACAAATGGGTTCAGTACCAACAAAGCGATGAGTAACGCCCAGTGCGGGCGCGAGGTACTGACGGAAAATTTTCAGGTCAATTTCGGTGTAACAATGGTTGATGACGCTCTGTTCTTTAATGAAGTAACAGGGGAACGTGGCGCGGGAGATGATGTACTCAGAGCCGCGATGCACGGTCAGGCGCGGAATATCGGCGGTGCCTTTCAACACCAGATCCAACCGGTCGTCATAGGGAAAGCGTGAAGAATCTTCTTTGACTAAAAATAGATGCAACCAGTCGCACTGTGCCGCAGCTTGTTGAATCAGATAACGGTGGCCGTTAGTAAAGGGATTGGCGTTCATGACAATACAGCCAATCTTCTTCCCTTCATGGCGGAATTTCTTCAGCGATTCGGCATAGCGTTTCAGCCGTGTGGCGCTGTTTTCCATCAACACCATCACGCCAGGTACGCTGGTTAACGTATAGAAACCGCACTGGCGGAACAGCGCCTCGTATTCGGTTTTGGTATAAATAAACAGATGCGTGCTGTGCCGTTCATAGGCGAGGTTTATCAGTTCGGTGGCTAATGTCAGCGCCAGCCCTTCACCGCGAACAGATTCGCTGATAGCGACGCACTTAATAATATTTCCGGCTATTCCACCGCAAGCGATAAGCTTTTCATTGCGGGTTACGGTAATAAATACTTCGACTGTTGTGTCAACGCTCAAATCATTTTCATGCAGAAATTGGGCAATTTCTGCCATTTTTTTATTTTCTGAACGTTTTACCCGGGTGAAAATATCATTGCCGAACATAATAAATAGTATCCTGAAGGTGTATGTTGTTATCGGTTTGCAACAAATGTTGTTCGGTGTAGCAAATTGATAACCTTTTATTTTCAGTTTAGAGAAAGGGCTGTGAGTGAGGTATTTCTTTTTCTCCTTTCGCCATACATCCTAAGGAGTATTGCATCGTGAAATTTTGATTTATTTCACATAGAGTTACTGGTTTTTTATTTATTTAATGGTTTTAAGTTTTTTAATTAATGTAATTGCGAATTGACCCGTAGGTTTAAGTGATTTAATTGATTTAATGAATGAAATTTGCCACGATCATATTTGATATTTATAAATCGAGATTCAACATTTTAATTACATCCACCAAAAAACAGGGCTTACCCCGCAAGGAAAACAATGTTGCAGCTTAATGAGAATAAACAGTTTGCTTTTTTCCAACGACTGGCGTTCCCGCTGCGTATTTTTTTGCTGATTTTGGTGTTCTCGATATTTGTCATCGCTGCGTTGGCGCAATATTTTACTGCCAGCTTTGAGGACTATTTAACGCTTCATGTTCGTGACATGGCAATGAATCAGGCGAAAATTATTGCCTCCAATGACAGTATCATCACCGCAGTGAAAACGCGTGACTACAAACGGCTGGCTACTATCGCCAACAAATTGCAAAGAGATACCGACTTCGATTATGTGGTGATTGGTGACCGGGATTCGATCCGCCTTTACCATCCTAATCCGGAAAAGATTGGCTACCCCATGCAGTTTACCAAACCGGGGGCGCTGGAAAGAGGGGAGAGTTACTTCATCACCGGCAAAGGGTCGATAGGTATGGCAATGCGCGCCAAAACGCCGATCTTTGACGACGATGGCAAAGTCATCGGCGTGGTGTCTGTGGGATATCTGGTGAGTAAAATCGATAGCTGGCGGGCTGAGTTTTTATTACCGATGGTGGGTGTGTTCGTCGTGCTGTTAGGCATTCTGATGCTGTTGTCGTGGTTCTTAGCTGCACATATCCGCCGCCAGATGATGGGGATGGAACCAAAGCAGATTGCACGCGTGGTCCGCCAGCAAGAGGCGCTTTTTAGTTCAGTTTATGAAGGACTGATTGCGGTGGACCCGTATGGGCATATTACTGCCATCAACCGCAATGCAAGAAAAATGTTGGGGCTGAGTTCCCCCGGACGGCAGTGGCTGGGCAGACCTATTGCAGAGGTTGTCAGACCGGCAGATTTCTTTACCGAACAAATTGATGAAAAACGTCAGGATGTAGTGGCGAATTTTAATGGTCTGAGCGTTATTGCTAACCGCGAGGCTATTCGTTCTGGTGATGATTTGCTGGGTGCAATTATTAGTTTTCGTAGTAAAGATGAAATATCTACCCTTAATGCACAATTGACGCAAATTAAACAATACGTCGAGAGCCTGCGCACATTGCGTCACGAACATCTCAATTGGATGTCGACGCTCAATGGTCTGTTGCAGATGAAAGAGTATGATCGCGTGTTGGCGATGGTGCAGGGGGAGTCCCTGGCCCAGCAACAGCTTATTGACAACCTGCGCGAGGCGTTTGCCGATCGCCAGGTGGCGGGACTGCTTTTTGGCAAAGTGCAGCGCGCCCGCGAACTGGGGCTAAAAATGACCATCGTCCCCGGTAGCCAGCTTTCACAATTGCCGCCAGGACTGGACAGCACTGAGTTTGCAGCCATTGTTGGTAACTTACTTGATAACGCCTTCGAAGCCAGCCTGCGTAGCGATGAAGGAAACAAGATCGTTGAATTATTCCTCAGCGATGAAGGCGATGATGTGGTGATTGAAGTCGCCGATCAGGGCTGCGGCGTTCCAGAGTCTCTACGAGACAAAATATTTGAGCAGGGTGTCAGTACGCGTGCTGACGAACCCGGTGAGCATGGCATTGGGTTGTATCTTATTGCCAGCTATGTAACGCGCTGCGGTGGAGTTATCACTCTCGAAGAGAATGATCCCTGCGGTACTTTATTTTCAATCTATATTCCGAAAGTGAAACCTGATGACAGCTCCATTAACCCTATTGATCGTTGAGGACGAAACACCGTTGGCAGAAATGCATGCGGAATATATTCGTCACATTCCCGGCTTCAGTCAGATATTACTGGCGGGAAACCTGGCGCAGGCCCGAATGATGATCGAGCGTTTTAAGCCGGGGCTTATCTTGCTGGATAACTATCTCCCTGATGGTAGAGGCATTAATTTGTTGCATGAGTTGGTGCAGACACATTACCCCGGTGACGTGGTGTTTACCACTGCCGCCAGCGATATGGAAACGGTGTCTGAGGCTGTGCGCTGCGGTGTGTTTGATTATTTAATCAAGCCAATCGCTTATGAGCGTCTGGGGCAGACATTAACTCGTTATCGCCAGCGTAAACACATGCTGGAAAGTATTGATAGCGCCAGTCAGAAGCAAATTGATGAGATGTTCAACGCTTACGCTCGCGGTGAACCAAAGGATGAACTGCCAACAGGCATTGACGCGTTGACGCTAAACGCAGTGAGAAAACTGTTCAAAGAGCCTGGTGTGCAACATACGGCTGAGACAGTGGCGCAGGCTTTGACCATAAGTCGCACCACCGCGAGACGTTATCTTGAATATTGCGCCAGCCGTCATCTGATTATCGCCGAGATTGTTCACGGCAAAGTCGGCAGGCCGCAGCGCATTTACCACAGTGGATGAAGAGAGTGCCGGAGGACGTGCTCCTCCGGCCTGGGAAATTACTTACCAGTAACCGCGGCGGAAGTACCAGGTACCATCAACTCTGTAGCCACAATGACAATCACCAGCCCAACAAGCACCGGCACCGAGGTGCGTTTAACCACTTCAAAAGGTGATATTTTAGCCATCCCGGCAACGGCAACCACCACGCCAGAGACTGGCGAAAGCGTGCGCCCCAGGTTTGACGCCTGCAGCATCGGAATAGTCAGGTACGCTGGGTTAATGCCGGAAGAGTGCGCCAGTTTCGGGATCATCTCAACAAAGGCATAGAAAGGCGCATTGCCGGAACCAGTGGTGACCGCTGCCAGCATTGTCAGGATAACCAGCACCAGCATCAGGATAATGCTCGCCGAACCGAACGAGGTGGCGATTGAGATCAGGCTCTGGATAAAGCCGATAGTGCTAAGACCCTGAGCGAAAACCCCAGCGGCAACTAATAACATTACTACGTTAGCGAAGGCATCAGCCATGCCGCGATAAGCCACCTCGAGGCCCGAAAAGACTTTTTGCGTATTAAAGCCGCGAATAAATTCCAGAACAGAGGCAATCAGCATACATATCACCAGAATGGTGATGATGTGCAATTGCGGACCCCATTTTCCGTCAAAAAATAGCACGCCAATGATCGGTGTAAACGGCAGAATGGCGTAAAACGCGGGCGCAGTGGTCGTGATTTCGCTGACATCTAACATTTCATGAGAGATGTGCTCTTTTTTATCCAGATAACGCTGCCAGAAAAAGTGGGCAATCGCCATGCCGATAATCGCGGCAATCGAGATAGGTAGTGTTGTTTTGAAGGCGAAGTCAATCAGCGGCATTTCAGAAGCCTGTGCCGCCAGCACCACATCACCAGATGTTGGTGCGAGAATAATTGCTGCAGGTGAGGCACAAATGGCAGCTGCCGCGCCGCGACTGATACCAACGTTCACCATCACCGGGAACAACGTTGCCATCAGTAAAACGCCAAGACCGGTTGCGGAAGAGACTGCCAGCGACATCAGACAGGCGACAAAGTAGGCGGCAATCATCAGCAGGTAAGGGGAGTTAATGTACTGCAGCGGTTTTGATGCCAGCTTGACAACCATATCGTTCGCGCCAATGTGGGTCATGTAAGCGGCAAAGCCACACAGCATCATAATCATCATACCGAGATCGCCGCCACGGCTCATCAGTAATATTTTAATGTATTCAACGATATCTGTGGCGCTGTAGCCAGTGGACGTCTGGCTGGAGGGTAAAACCTTGTGTCCTATTATAGCGCTGATGATCAGCAGTAGCAGGCCGCCAACAAATAGCACCCCGGTGGCGGAATACCCTTTAATGATGTAGCGAGCTACACCCACAATAACGACAACCCCAATAAGGAGTTCAATAAATGTCTGCATATTCTTTCCTGTCTCCGGAATCTACAAAAATAATAAAAAAGTCCTAAAATAAGAAAAAAATATGCCGAATAAATTGACATCAGACGCTGATTGAAATCAAGAAAGCTGTCATTAAGACATTGATGTTGTTGTTTTTATACCTGGATAACAAAATTTATTTTAGGGGGAGTAATTACAACATGATGATGTTTGTGAAGTGATGAATAATTGATGCAATTTTGTTAATTTCTTTATGATGTGTTGTCCGTCCCCAAAATATTCTTGTATGCGCATTATGTGGCAATGCAAACAATGATTTTATTGATGGTTTCATTGTATCTGATTGAAAATTAAATGGATGCTAAGTGTTTGCATGGGTATGTGTTTTATTTAAATGAGCTTTTCTTTAGCCGAAGAATGCTACTTAAGTCTCCGGAAACATCCGATGGTTTTATTAGTGAATTTCATGAAATAAATTTTCAAGCACTCGGATTATTCTTTATGTTTGCCTTGTTAAGGTTGTATTTATTTTTCTTTGGCTATGCTGGCAATATATTTTGATAAGTCTTCTGTGGTCGCTAATGGGCGCTAGTAAATGTGTTTCCGTATTTTCCTTTGTTTTTATTCAGTTAATTGGCGTTGAAGAAGTTTCAGCTAGTGCAGAGCAATGGATTGCGACATTTAGAGAGAATGTTGCAGAAACCTGGCAGCGGCCAGAGCATTATGATCTGTATATTCCCGCCATCACCTGGCATGCGCGTTTCGCATATGACAAAGAAAAAACCGATCGCTATAACGAAAGACCGTGGGGTGGTGGTTTTGGTCAGTCACGTTGGGATGAGAAAGGCAACTGGCACGGTTTGTACGCGATGGCGTTTAAGGATTCATGGAATAAATGGGAGCCCATTGCCGGATACGGTTGGGAAAGTACCTGGCGACCGCTGGCAGATGAAAACTTTCATGTCGGTCTGGGATTCACCGCTGGTGTGACAGCGCGTGATAACTGGAACTACATACCTGTTCCGCTGTTACTGCCATTGGCTTCTGTGGGCTATGGCCCAGCGACTTTCCAGATGACCTACATCCCTGGCACCTACAACAATGGCAATGTTTACTTTGCCTGGATGCGGTTCCAGTTTTAGACAAGTCACGTTTTAATAAAAACCTTAAAAATCAGTATATAATGGTATTAACATCAAAAATAACGCGACTTTTATCACTTTTTAGTAAAGTTGCACTGGACAAAACGTACCACAATTGGTGTACTGGTAACCGACACAGCATTTGTGTCTATTTTTCATGTAAAGGTAATTTTGATGTCTAAGATTAAAGGTAACGTTAAGTGGTTTAATGAGTCCAAAGGATTCGGTTTCATTACTCCGGAAGACGGCAGCAAAGATGTGTTCGTACACTTCTCTGCAATCCAGACTAATGGTTTTAAAACTCTTGCTGAAGGTCAGCGCGTAGAGTTCGAAATCACTAACGGTGCCAAAGGCCCTTCTGCTGCAAACGTAATCGCTCTGTAAGATACGTCAGCAAGAATTCAAAACCCGCTTATTCAGCGGGTTTTTTTTGGTCTTTAGTGTGCGGTTGAGGCTGAAAATAGCCAAAAAGCCAGTGCAGTCATGGCAAAGGAACCTAACAGGTTTACGAAGATGTTCAGTAACGCCCAGCCAAAACGCCCTTCCTGCAATAAAAACACCACTTCTGCTGAAAATGTTGAGAAGGTTGTCAATCCGCCACAAAATCCGGTGGTGATTAACACTTTCCACATAGGATCAATGTTCGTCATCCGACTGAACCAGGCAAATCCCATACCTATGATGAATGCACCGATCAGGTTTGCGGCCAGTGTTCCCAAAGGGATCGCCTGATGCAGCGGGTTAAACCGCATACTTAACATCCATCTCGCCACGCTTCCCGTACCACCACCAATAAAAACTGCTAAAAGGAGTTGTAACACAGCTAAATCCTGCTATTTGATTTGTATGAGTGATAAGTTTAACGCCGAATATTCGTCGTTGGCGAATTTTACAACTCTGACAGGAGGGGCAATGCTTGTTGCCGCAGGACAATTTGCTGTTACATCAATATGGGAAAAGAACGCAGAGGTTTGCGCCTCGTTAATGGCACAGGCGGCGGAAAACGACGTATCGCTGTTTGTCCTGCCGGAAGCGCTTCTGGCGCGCGACGATCTTGACCCGAATTTGTCAGTGAAATCGGCACAGTTGCTGGAAGGGGAATTCCTCGGACGTTTACTGCGGGAAAGTAAACGTAACATGATGACGACGATTCTGACGATTCATGTTCCCTCAACCCCTGGGCGCGCGTGGAATATGCTGGTGGCGCTGCAGGCGGGGAAAATTGTCGCCCAGTATGCCAAATTGCATCTCTATGATGCGTTTGCCATTCAGGAATCGCGCCATGTGGATGCAGGTGATGAAATAGCCCCTTTACTGGAGGTTGAAGGCATGAAAGTGGGGCTGATGACCTGCTATGACTTACGCTTTCCGGAGTTGGCAATGGCCCTGGCGTTACAGGGCGCGGAAATCCTGATCCTGCCAGCGGCCTGGGTTCGCGGGCCACTCAAAGAGCACCACTGGTCAACTTTGCTCGCCGCTCGTGCTCTGGATACCACCTGTTATATGGTGGCGGCGGGGGAGTGTGGCAACAAAAACATTGGGCAAAGTCGAATTATCGATCCTTTTGGCATCACCATTGCTGCGGCAGCGGAAATGCCCGCGTTAATCATGGCGGAAGTGACGGCTGAACGTGTGCGTCAGGTGCGCGCGCAGTTACCTGTTTTAAACAACCGCCGGTTTGCGCCGCCGCAATTATTATGATGTTTTTTTACTCGGCGCTTGATTCACCTTGTTACAGATTGCTATTGTGTGCGCGCGTCGAATGACCGTTAATATTCTCTGGTTTTTAAGGCGCGTTCTGTTGCCGGTTTTATGTCAAGAAGGTATCTATGGGTGAGATTAGTATTACCAAACTACTGGTAGTTGCGGCGCTGGTCGTTCTGCTGTTTGGGACTAAGAAGTTACGTACGCTGGGCGGAGACCTGGGAGCGGCCATTAAAGGGTTCAAGAAAGCGATGAATGATGACGACGCTGCGGCTAAAAAAGGCGCAGACGTTGATATTCAGGCTGAAAAGCTCTCTCATAAAGAGTGACGTGGCGAGCAGGACGCTCCCTCAATATCTTGTTCGATAAAAAAACCCGCTTCAGATAGCGGGTTTTTTATCAGACAGATGTAAGCAATTATTACACGATTACTTAACTTCCATCCCTTTCGCCTGCAAGTCGGCGTGATACGAAGAGCGGACAAACGGACCGCATGCTGCATGGGTAAAGCCCATCGCCAGCGCTTCGGCCTTCATTTCATCAAACTCATCCGGGCTAACGTAGCGTTGCACCGGCAAGTGATGGCGACTTGGCTGCAGATATTGCCCCAGCGTCAACATGGTTACACCATGACGACGCAGATCGCGCATGACTTCAATAATCTCTTCATTGGTTTCACCCAGTCCCACCATCAAACCGGATTTGGTCGGGATCTCCGGATGCGCCTCTTTAAAGCGTTCCAACAGTTTTAGCGACCAGTTGTAATCCGCGCCCGGGCGTACCTGACGGTAAATACGCGGTACGTTTTCCAGGTTGTGGTTGAACACATCTGGCGGAGTGGCGGTCAGAATATCCAGCGCGCGATCCATACGACCACGGAAATCCGGCACCAGAGTTTCAATTTTGATTTCCGGGCTTTTTTCCCGGATGGCAGTAATGCAATCCGCAAAGTGCTGGGCTCCGCCATCGCGCAGGTCATCGCGGTCAACGGAGGTGATAACCACATAACGCAGCGCCATATCAGCGATGGTCTGCGCCAGTTTTACCGGCTCGTTGGCATCCGGGGCGACCGGGCGACCGTGGGCAACGTCACAGAACGGACAACGGCGGGTACAAATGGCGCCGAGGATCATAAACGTTGCTGTGCCGTGGTTGAAGCATTCTGCCAGGTTAGGGCAGGAGGCTTCCTCACAGACAGAATGCAGGCCATTTTTGCGCATTGCGGCTTTGATGCCCTGGATACGTGTAGAGTCCGCGGGAAGCTTGATTTTCATCCATTCCGGCTTGCGCAGCAGGGCTTCGCGCTCTGTTGCCACGTTTTTAACCGGGATAAGGGCCATCTTATCGGCATCGCGGTATTTAACACCGCGTTCCATCACAATGGGTTTACTCATAGCGTGCGTGTTCCAGTTGCGAATTACGAAGGAAAGCGTTTCAATTCAATAGATTGTTGTAATTATCAACTATTTTTGAATTAACGACTGGCAGTATATCATTGAAACGGCCCAGAAAGCAGCCAAAGCGGTCGCGAAAATGTAAAATTGTTGTTGGTTTGTGCCATTTTATCGTTCTACGCTGTGAACTCTATGTAACGATACTTTTTCAAAACACATTTCGATAGCATCAGTTGACCGCGGAGTATTGGAACACGCTGACTGCAATGACCCAATATGATTTGGGTCATTTAAGAGGGGAATTAAGCAGGGATATATTCTACGGCAGGATTTTTGAGTAGTGCTAAAATATTTGCCAGTAAGCGCGGTGCAATATTATCGGTGGTCGCATCAGGTTTCCATTGCGATATTTTTGCCATTTCCATCCCGGCATAACCACAAGGGTTGATACGTAAAAATGGCGAAAGATCCATATTGACGTTTAATGCCAGTCCGTGGAATGAACAACCGCGGCGAATACGTAATCCCAGCGAACAAATTTTCTTTTCCCCAACGTAGACACCTGGAGCATCAGCCCGAGGGTGCGCTTCAATATCCAGCTCGGCCAGGGTATTCACTACCGTTTGTTCGAGTAAGGTCACCAGTTCACGCACGCCCAGCTTCCTGCGTTTGAGGTTAAGCAACACATACATCACCTGTTGCCCCGGTCCGTGATAAGTTACCTGGCCGCCGCGATCGCTCTGGATCACCGGAATATCGCCCGGCATTAAAATATGTTCCGCTTTACCTGCTTGCCCCTGGGTGAATACAGGAGGGTGTTCAACCAGCCAGATTTCATCAAGGGTATTTTCATCACGAGTATCGGTGAATTCATGCATAGCCTGAGAAATAGGCTCGTAAGGCTGAAGGCCGAGCTGGCGGACAAGAATTTTATCCTGATACAAAACGGCATCTCCGTGGAGAATGAGTAAAAGTGGGGAAAATTATATCACAGCGAGGGAAGGGGAGTTACCCGACCAGAGGCCGGGTAACGGAGAAGCGAATTACAGAACCATACGAACGATATCGATTTTGCCCAGTTCTTCGTACAGAGTTTCAACCTGCTCGATATGAGTGGCGTTGATAGTGATAGATACCGAGTGGTAGTTGCCTTTGCTGCTTGGTTTTACCGTTGGGGTGTAGTCACCTGGCGCATGGCGCTGTACCACTTCAACCACCTGATCAACCAGCTCAGGTAACGCCTGCCCCATTACTTTGTAGGTAAAAGGGGTAGGGAATTCAAGCAGTTCGTTAAGTTTGGTCTTCATGTCAGCTCCGGCGTAACGTAATTAAATAGCAACTCCCGCCAGAGGGCGGGAGTTTTTACTGATGCTTAGTATATGGGGGCGGAAATTACACTTTCAAGTGTTCAATTTTTAGCCAAACCAGTGATGGAACATTAATTTAATGTAATCAATGATTTTGCCGAAGAAGTTACCTTCCGGAATTTCCTGTAACACCACCAGCGGGCGTTGTTCGATAGTTTTGCCATCAAGCTGGAAGTTGATGGTGCCAACGACCTGGTTCTTTTGCAGCGGCGCATGCAGTTCACTGCTGTTCAGCACGTAGCTGGCTTTCAGGTCTTTCATGCGGCCACGCGGAATGGTCAGGTAAACGTCTTTATCAACCCCTAATGAAGCGCGGTCAGTATTACCAAACCATACCGGTTCAGAGGCGAACTCTTTGCCAACTTTCAGTGGGTTAACTGTTTCGAAGAAGCGGAAGCCCCAGGTCAGCAGTTTTTTACTTTCGGTTTCACGGCCTTTGAACGTGCGTCCGCCCATGACTGCGGAGATCAGACGCATCTGACCTTCCGTTGCAGAGGCGACAAGGTTGTAGCCCGCCTTGTCAGTATGGCCAGTTTTGATACCGTCGACATTCAGGCTGTTATCCCATAGCAGGCCGTTACGGTTGAGCTGGCGAATACCGTTAAAGGTAAACTCTTTCTCTTTATAGATAGCGTATTCGTTAGGAACATCACGAATAAGAGCCTGACCGATCAGCGCCATATCACGCGCGGAGCTGTACTGACCGTCAGCGTCCAGACCGTGTACAGTCTGGAAGTGGGTATTTTTCAGGCCCAGTGCGTTAACGTAACTGTTCATCAGGCCAACGAAAGCATCCTGGCTACCGGCGGCGAAGTCAGCCATGGCAACACAAGCATCGTTACCAGATTGCAGGTTGATACCACGGATAAGCTGAGAAACTGGTACCTGCATGCCAGGTTTGAGGAACATCAGCGAAGAACCTCTGAACACCGGGTTACCGGTGGCCCAGGCGTCATTACCGATGGTCACTAAATCAGATTCTTTGAATTTACCTGCTTTCATTGCCTGACCGATAACGTAGCTGGTCATCATTTTGGTCAGGCTTGCAGGATCGCGACGGACATCCGCATTTTGCTCGGCGAGCACTTTGCCGGAGTTATAGTCGATCAGGATGTAAGACTCCGCATCGATCTGCGGTACACCCGGGATCATAGTTTTGATATTCAGGTCATCGGCATGTGCAGCAGAGATAAAGGCTGTGCAAAGAGCCGTGGTGAGCGCCAGGCGCTTCATGATACGAGCGGAAAAAATGGTATTCATGGTCTGAACTACGACATCCGTGATGGAATTTAAAATAAGTGCCCTACTATAGCAAATGCACTACCGCCAGGCATCTGACTTTCCGCGTGACTTTGTTAACGTCATTTACAGAAATTGACACTTCAGATGCCTGCTTTACGTTATTGCGCGGTGGTAATAAATGACTGTAATTGGGCTTCGGTTTGTAAACGTTGCTGTAAGGCACTGGCTTCAGCTTTGCTGGTAAACGGGCCAAGCTGGATACGCCAGACCGCGCCGTTTTGGGTCACGCGACCGGGTACGCCGAGCTTTTGTCCCAGTTGCTGTTGATACTGTTGCGCGCGAGCCTGATCGCTAACGGCCCCGACTTGCACCATAAAGTTACCGCTGGCGCTTTGCGAGGCGGATTGTGGTGTCACCATTGCAGGTGTTGTTGCAGGTGCGGTGACAACTGGCTGTGGTGCAGGCGTTGGTTCGCTGCCTTCCAGTACGCCGGGCGCCAGGGTAGTTGGCGCGCCGAGGAAACCACTGCTGGTTACCGGCGCGCCGGTCGGATCTTCGCTTTTCAGCGTCGAGTTGCTGACCGGGAGAATATCACCCTGCGGGACAGGCATTGAATTTGTTCCGCTGCCGCCGTTTAAATCGGGCGGCGCAGGCAGGGCGTAAGTCTGTTTAGCAATGGTAGTACAAGCCATGCCTGGGCCAGAAAATGAACCATCCTGGGCGACGATAATTGGATCGATACGAACTTTTGTATTGTTCGACGTGTTAAGACGGTCAGCTGCCGCGCGTGAAAGTGAAATCACACGGTCGTTACCGTAGGGACCACGATCGTTAATACGCACCACGATCATCCGCCCGTTAGCCAGATTGGTGATTCTGGCGTAGCTGGGGATGGGTAGCGTTGGATGCGCCGCCGTCAGCTGCGTTGGATCAAATGCTTCGCCAGATGCCGTCAGATTGCTGCCAGGTTCGGCATCATAGATGGCAGCAAGGCCCGCCTGGCTAAAGCGTGAAGGGTCTTGCACGATTTTGTAGCTTTTGCCGTCGCGCTGATAATCCTGATTTGCCGTCGCGTTCAGTGGTTCGAAACGTGGTTCCGCCCCGCTAATTTCAACTATAGGGCCGTTACATACCGCAGGCTGCGGCACACTTACCGTCTGTTGCTGACCATCATCGCTAGTACATGCCGCGAGCATTCCTGCCGCGATGCAGATCCCGAGCCACTGCTTACGCATTCGCACCTCTTACACGCTTTTCGACAACATTTTCCTGTGGGTGTGGATTGACATCACAATCCCAAACCCAGCCATCAGCACTATGAGCGCCGATCCTCCATAACTGACCAGCGGGAGTGGAACCCCTACAACCGGCAGAATACCGCTTACCATACCAATATTTACGAAGACATAAACGAATAATATCAGCATTAAGCCGCCAGCCATGACGCGACCAAAGGTAGTTTGCGCTCTGGCCGCAATCCACAGTCCGCGCATGATTAGCAGAATATAGAGAGCAAGCAGAATCAAAATACCGACTAATCCCAACTCTTCCGCCAGTACCGCGAAGATAAAATCGGTATGGCGTTCGGGTAGAAATTCAAGCTGTGACTGGGTACCGTGCAGCCAGCCCTTGCCGCGCAATCCACCGGAGCCAATAGCAATTTTAGACTGAATAATGTGATAGCCCGCGCCAAGTGGGTCTGATTCCGGGTCGAGTAGCATCATTACGCGCTGGCGCTGGTAATCATGCATCAGGAAGAACCACAAAATAGGGATAAATGCTGCCACCAGTACCACCGCAACGCCAATCAAGCGCCAGCTAAGTCCGGAGAGAAACAATACAAACAGACCGGAAAGCGCAACGAGGATTGACGTCCCCAGGTCAGGCTGCGCAGCTACCAGCAACGTGGGCATAAAAATCAGTACCAGCGCGATGGCGGTATTTTTTAACGATGGCGGGCAAACGTCACGGTTGATAAAGCGTGCCACCATGAGCGGCACGGCTATTTTGGCGATTTCCGAAGGCTGGAAACGGACGATACCGAGATCCAGCCAACGTTGAGCACCTTTGGAGATGGCGCCAAAGGCATCTACCGCTACCAGCAAAATAATACAGATGATATAGAGATAGGGCGCCCAGCCTTCATAAACGCGCGGCGGAATTTGGGCCATCACTACCATAATGACCAGCCCCATCGCGATCTGGCCGATTTTACGTTCCATCATGCCGATGTCCTGGCCGCTGGCGCTCCAGATGACCAGGGCGCTGTAGACCAGTAATGCCAGCAAGATCAGTAGCATTGTGGGATCAAGATGGACTTTATCCCAGAATGTTTTTTTATTCGGATTATCCGTCATGATTATTGGTCCTCCGCAGCAGTAACCGCCGGGTTTTCTGCAGGCAGATCGGTGTTGTTATCACCAAGCATAATGTGGTCGAGGATCTGGCGCATCAGGGTACCGACCGCCGGGCCAGCACCACCGTTTTCCAGAATCATAGCGACAGCGACTTGTGGATTGTTATACGGCGCAAACGCGGTCATCAGTTTGTGGTCGCGCAGACGCTCGGCAATTTTGTGCGCATTATAGGTTTCGTTCGCCTTCAGACCGAAGACCTGCGCGGTACCGGATTTCGCCGCAATTTTGTATGGCGCGCTGGCAAAGTATTTATGTGCCGTACCGTTAGGGCGGTTAGCAACACCAAACATGCCGTCTTTCGCCAGTTCCCAGTAACCAGAATGAATATCACCTACCGGCGGTTCATGCGGCTGTACCCACGGCACTTGTTTGCCATTTTCGGCGGTGCTCATCAGCAAATGCGGAACTTTCACAATACCGTCGTTAATCAGGATCATCAGTGCCTTATTCATCTGGATAGGAGTCGCTGTCCAGTAACCCTGACCGATACCAACCGGAATGGTGTCACCCTGATACCATGGTTTTTTAAAGCGTTTCTGTTTCCATTCACGGGTCGGCATGTTGCCGGAACGTTCTTCCGCAAGGTCGATACCGGTGTAATGACCATAACCGAATTTACCCATCCACTCGGAGAGGCGATCGATCCCCATATCGTAGGCCACCTGATAGAAGAAGGTATCCGCAGATTCCTCCAGCGATCTTGTGACATTCAGACGTCCGTGGCCCCATTTTTTCCAGTCACGGTAACGTTTTTCCGAACCAGGCAGCTGCCACCAGCCTGGGTCAAACAGCGTCGTATTGCGAGTGATTACTCCGGCACTTAATGCCGAAACCGCCACATAAGGTTTAACCGTCGACGCAGGCGGATAAACCCCCTGCGTGGCGCGGTTCACCAGTGGTGTGTTCGGGTCGTTCAGCAGCGCGGAATAATCTTTGCTGGAGATACCGTCAACAAACAGGTTAGGGTCGTAACTTGGCGTGGAAACCAGCGCCAGCACGCCACCTGTACGCGGATCGGTGACCACGACAGCGGCACGGCTACCCGCCAGCAGTGTTTCAATATACTGCTGGAGTTTGAGATCAATCGTCAGGTAAATATCATGCCCGGCCTGCGGCGATACTTCTTTTAACTGACGGATGACGCGACCACGGTTGTTAACTTCAACTTCTTCATAACCCGTCTGGCCGTGCAGAACATCTTCGTAGTAACGTTCAATCCCCAGCTTGCCGATATCATGTGTTGCGGCATAGTTGGCCAGTTTGCCGTCATTATTCAGTCGCTCGACGTCTTTATCGTTAATTTTCGAGACATAACCGATAACGTGGGTCAGCGCTGAACCATAGGGGTAGTAACGACGTTTATAGCCTTTAACTTCCACACCAGGAAAACGGTACTGGTTAACGGCGAAACGCGCCACCTGAACTTCAGTCAGGTTGGTTTTCACCGGAATGGAGGTAAAACGGTGCGAACGTGCACGCTCCTTTCGAAACGCCGCGATATCGTCATCGGTCAGGTCGACCACGCTGCGCAGGGCGTCCAGAGTCTGCTGCACGTTATCGACTTTCTCCGGCATCATCTCTATCTGATAGATAGTTCGGTTGAGCGCCAGAGGGATACCGTTACGGTCGTAGATAATGCCGCGGCTGGGGGCGATAGGCACCAGCTTAATGCGGTTTTCATTAGAACGGGTCTGGTAATCGGTAAAGCGAACAATTTGTAGATTATACAAGTTGGCGATAAGCACGCCGGTTAGCAGCAAAATCCCCAAAAAGGCGACCAGCGCCCGGCGCACAAACAGCGCGGACTCTGCCGAATAGTCGCGAAAAGAGTTCTGTAATTTCATCCGCTGCGTTTTCTACTTAAGGCTACCTTATCACTCACGGTGATAAGGATGGTTGGTGGTAATGCTCCACGCCCGGTACAGACTCTCTGCGACCAGTACGCGAACCAGCGGATGGGGGAGGGTAAGCGCCGAAAGTGACCAGCTTTGTTCTGCCGCCGCTTTACAGGCAGGCGATAACCCTTCCGGCCCGCCAATCAGCAAGCTGACATCGCGGCCATCCAGCTTCCAGCGTTCCAGTTCAGCGGCTAACTGCGGCGTGTCCCAGGGCTTGCCTGGGATATCGAGGGTGACAATGCGGTTTTTACCGGCTGCAGCCAGCATTTGCTCACCCTCTTTGTCGAGTATGCGCTTGATATCCGCGTTCTTGCCGCGTTTTCCCGCCGGAATTTCAATCAGTTCAAAAGGCATATCTTTCGGAAAACGACGCAGGTACTCGGTAAAACCGGTTTGTACCCAGTCCGGCATTTTCGTTCCCACGGCGACAAGTTGCAGCTTCACGCATTAACTCCAGAGTTTTTCCAGCTCATACAGGCGACGGCTCTCTTCCTGCATAACATGGACAATAACATCACCCAGATCGACCACAATCCAGTCCGCGCCGTTTTCACCTTCAACGCCGAGGGGCAACAAACCCGCCGCGCGAGATTCCTGAACCACGTGGTCGGCAATGGACATAACATGACGGCTGGATGTACCCGTACAGATGATCATACAGTCGGTAATACTGGATTTACCCTGAACGTCTAAGGCGATGATGTCCTGACCTTTGAGGTCATCAATTTTGTCGATAACAAAATCCTGGAGTGCTTTACCCTGCAAGTTTTCCCCCTGGGTGAAATAAAAAAGATAAAAATGGTCTGTCAGTATACCTGAAGCAGAGGCGATTTCGGGACAAATGTCACCAAATCGGCTCTTGAAAGTGGGCTATCATCCCACCCCGCGTCACAGATTGCATCGCCATTTTTGTAAAACAATTTCTACAAAGTCGTGTATGGCGGAAAAGTCAGGTTGCGGAGAATATCAGCCTGTCCGGGCCTGTCAATGTTCGTTGCTGCTTACCTGAAAAAAAACAGAAAAGTCATGCATCTTCGCACCAGATGGCGCGGCTATTGAGGACGCGTAGAGTTGCGAACCCGTCATTGATATCAATGGCGCTCCAGCAGCCCTGATCTACACGAAAATGCCACATTGCCTCGGTGGGCATGCCGATTAAGCGGGCAATCAACAGACTCAACACACCCTGGTGACTAACGATTAATACGTTTTTGTGCTGCTGATACTCACCAAGTCCGGCAATAAACCTTTCTATCCGCTGTGAAAATGCCTGAAAGCCTTCACCGCCAGTAGGGACGGCATGCTGCCAGTCATTGCACCAGGCACTATAGTTTTCGGCATCTTCTTGCATCAGCTCGCGATGATGCCGCATTTCCCAGTCACCAAAAAACATTTCGTTGAGTTCAGGAATGATTCGCACGGGGAGTTGACGGGCATCAAGAACCAGGCGCGCGGTGTGCTGCGCCCGTTCCAGTTCACTGCATAAAACTCTATCGAAGGGAACATCACGCAGCAGGGTACGCAAACTTTGCGCCTGCGCGATACCGCGCGCCGTAAGTGGTGTAGGCGCATGACCGCTGTATAATCCGTCGACATTTGCTTGCGTTTCACCGTGACGAATTAACCACAGTCGCATCATTCCCTCCGTGACGGCAGATATCAGCGATACAAGCCTTGTTGGTTAATGTAAGTCAGTACCGATTCTGGTAACAATTCCTCACAAGATTCGCCGTTTTGCAAACGCTCGCGGATGATTGTCGCCGAGATGTTAAACCACGGCGTTTCGGCGAGATAAATTTTACCCGCAGGCTGAAGATGCAGATCCTCCGGATTATGCGTTAAATGATCTTCCAGCCACTGCTGGTACTGCGGTTGTGCCATTTCCAGCGGATAACCAGGACGTCGACAGACTATCAAATGTGCATTGTCGAGAATCGTTTCGTATTCATACCAGGTCGGAAAGTTCAGCAGCGAATCCTGGCCGATAATAAACGCCAGCGGCACATCAGGGCCTTGTTCCTGTCGCCACTCTTTTAACGTCTGCGACGTGTAAGAGGGGGCATTACGCTTTAACTCGCGTTCATCAAGGGTAAACAGCGACTTGTCGGCAATTGCCAGTTCAAGCATGTGTTTTCGCTGCACGCTGTTCGCTTCAGGCTGGGGGCGATGCGGAGGAACGTTGTTAGGGATAATCGTTACCCGCGTCAGACCAATCAGATTCGCCAGCGTTTCCACGGGTTTTAGATGGCCATAATGCACCGGGTCGAAGGTGCCGCCAAACAGAGCTTGTAAAGATTTCATATCAACCGTCGATAAATACGTCTGCCAGTGGTTTATGGCACAAAAGAAGAGATAATCCCTCCAGTTCTGCCCACACGGACTGACCGTAATCTTGTTTGAGAGTAAGTTCCGTTCGTGTCAGGAGTTGTACGGCCTGACGTAATTGTGGCTGACTCAGGCGATTTAACGCTTCGCTAATCATGTTACGACGGTTCTGCCATACCCGATGCTTGTCAAACAGCGTACGCAGCGGAGTATGAGCAGACTGACGCTTCAGATTAACCAGCAGCAATAGCTCACGTTGCAAAGTACGCAACAAAATCACTGGTTCACTGCCTTCCAGGCGCAGTTGCTGAAGAATATGCAACGCGCGCTTGCTTTTGCCGCTCAACAAAGCGTCAACCCAATGAAAAGGTGTGAAATGTGCGGCATCATTCACCGCTTGCTCAACGCGCGGCAGTGTCAGTTTGCCATCCGGCCAGAGTAGCGATAAACGCTCCAGTGCCTGTGCCAGTGCCAGCAGGTTTCCTTCATAACAGTAGCAGAGCACCTGATTCGCTGCGTCATCCAGTTCTAAATTGAGCTGTTTTGCACGCGCGGCAACCCAGCGAGGAAGCTGGGCTTGTTCTGGGGTCTGGCAAGTAACCTGCACGCTACGGTTTGCAAGCGCGGTAAACCAGGCGGCATTTTCCTGCGCTTTGCTTAATTTATTACCGCGTACGATCAACAACAGATCGTCATGCAGCAATCCGGTGAGCGTGAGGAGTTGTTCATTGATCGCCGCATTCGGCCCATTTTCAGGTAGCACTAACAACAAGGTTTGCCGACTGGCAAACAGGCTCATTGCCTGGCATAGCGAAAATATTGCGTTCCAGTCCGTGTTGGGATCAATGGAAAAAGTATGGTGTTCTTCAAACCCTTGTGCGGCGGCGACCTGACGAATGGCGTCCTGGCTTTCTTGCAACAACAGGGGATCGTTACCAAGCAAAAGATAGGCCGCGCGCAGCCCTTCATTGAGCTGCGCGCGGAGCTGTTCCGGGTACAACCGAATCATCAGTTACCCAGCGTGGTGGAGACGCGTGCAGGCGTTGCTGTGGTATCCGTTGTTGTCGACGTTTCTTCGTCGGAACGGACGTCCGCAGCGCGAATGCTTGGCAGCTTACGAATCAGCTGTTCGGCGGCACGGTCGTACATCTCTTTAATGATCATGTCCTGCTCGTTATCTTTCGCTAACGCCATTTGCGGGTTATCGAAGAACGAACGGAAGACTTTGGCGCTAATCGGGTAGATATCTCGTCCAGGAATCAATACCGATGCGCTAACAGTCATCACCATCTGATATTCCGCAGTTTGACCATTACGGAAAACCGACGCGGTATCCTGTGAGATTGATACAGCGCCCAAACGCAGGGATGGAACATCCTTACGCGTGGTTTCTTTATCGAGCAACTCGACGCCGTTCAAACGCAATTGGTTACGCACCGCACGGCTTAACGGCCCGTTCGGGTCACCAGAGTCCAGGATCATAACCTTCATTGTGGAAGGAACCTGCGTGGTATCACGCAGATGCCAGCCACACCCGGCGGTGATTAACACCGCCAGAGATAACAACAATGTTGCCAGATATCGCACGCTTCCTCCCGCGCTTAGCCAACGACCAGATTGAGGAGTTTACCTGGTACGTAAATCACTTTACGCACGGTAACACCATCAAGATATTTTGCTACCAGATGTTCCTGGCCAGCACGTTCGCGAACCTGTTCTTCCGTTGCATCCACCGGAACGGTGATTTTGGCACGGACTTTACCGTTAACCTGAACAACAACCAGCGTGGAGTCTTCCACCATCGCTTTTTCGTCAGCCACCGGCCACGGCGCGTTGTCGATATCGCCTTCGCCTTTCAGCTCCTGCCACAGCGTGAAACAGATGTGCGGAGTGAACGGGTTAAGCATACGGACTACCGCCAGCAGCGCTTCCTGCATCAGTGCGCGATCTTGCTCGCCATCGGTCGGTGCTTTCGCCAGTTTGTTCATCAGTTCCATAATCGCCGCAATCGCGGTGTTAAAGGTCTGACGACGGCCAATATCATCGGTCACTTTAGCGATAGTTTTATGCACATCACGACGCAGCGCTTTCTGATCTTCAGTCAGTGCATCAACGTTCAGTGCCGCTACATCACCTTTCGCAGTATGCTCGTAAACCAGTTTCCAGACACGTTTCAGGAAGCGGTTAGCCCCTTCCACACCGGACTCCTGCCATTCGAGCGTCATATCTGCCGGGGAAGCGAACATCATAAACAGACGAACGGTGTCCGCGCCGTAGCGTTCAACCATCACCTGCGGGTCGATACCGTTGTTCTTCGACTTGGACATTTTGCTCATGCCGGTATAAACCAGTTCATGGCCTGCCGCGTCTTTCGCTTTCACGATACGGCCTTTCTCGTCACGTTCAACGATAGCATCAACTGGGGAAACCCAGTTACGCTCGCCATTTTCGCCAACATAGTAGAAGGCATCTGCCAGCACCATACCCTGACACAGCAACTGTTTCGCTGGTTCGTCAGAGTTCACCATACCTGCATCACGCATCAGTTTGTGGAAGAAGCGGAAGTAGAGCAGGTGCATGATGGCGTGTTCGATACCACCAATGTAGATATCTACCGGCAGCCAGTAGTTAGCCGCTTTGGAATCCAGCATACCTTCTTTGTACTCTGGGCAAGTGTAGCGCGCATAGTACCAGGAGGACTCCATAAAGGTGTCGAAAGTGTCGGTTTCGCGCAGCGCTGGCATACCGTTAACGGTGGTTTTCGCCCACTCAGGATCTGCTTTGATCGGGCTGGTAATGCCGTCCATCACCACATCTTCCGGCAGGATCACCGGCAGTTGGTCATCCGGGGTCGGCATTACAGTGCCATCTTCCAGTGTTACCATCGGAATTGGCGCGCCCCAGTAACGCTGACGGGAAACACCCCAGTCACGCAGGCGATAGTTAACTTTACGTTCGCCAACGCCCATTTCAGTCAGTTTGTCGGCAATGGCGTTAAAGGCTGCTTCATGGTCAAGGCCATTGAACTCGCCAGAGTTGAACAGCACACCTTTTTCAGTCAGTGCCTGCTGAGAAAGGTCTGGTTCAGAACCGTCAGCCGCCAGGATAACTGGTTTGATGTTCAGGCCGTATTTAGAGGCAAACTCGTAGTCGCGCTGGTCGTGACCCGGAACCGCCATTACTGCGCCAGTGCCGTACTCCATCAATACGAAGTTTGCTGCCCAAACTGGAATTTCTTCGCCAGTTAATGGGTGAACCGCTTTAAAGCCTGTATCGACGCCTTTTTTCTCCATCGTTGCCATTTCAGCTTCGGCAACTTTGGTGTTACGGCATTCATCAATAAAGGCCGCCAGTTCCGGATTATTTTCTGCCGCTTTCTGTGCCAGTGGGTGACCTGCCGCTACCGCCAGGTAGGTACAACCCATAAAGGTGTCCGGGCGAGTAGTGTAAACAGTCAGCGTGTTGTCATAGTCGTTAACGTTGAAGGTGATTTCCACGCCTTCAGAACGGCCAATCCAGTTACGCTGCATGGTTTTAACGGTGTCTGGCCAGTGATCCAGTTTATCCAGATCGTTGAGCAACTCGTCAGCGTAAGCGGTGATTTTGATAAACCACTGCGGGATCTCTTTACGTTCAACTTTGGTATCGCAGCGCCAGCAGCAGCCGTCGATAACCTGTTCGTTTGCCAGTACGGTCTGGTCGTTCGGGCACCAGTTGACCGCAGAGGTCTTCTTATACACCAGGCCTTTTTTATACAGCTCGGTGAAGAATTTTTGTTCCCAACGGTAGTATTCCGGCGTACAGGTCGCCAGCTCGCGGCTCCAGTCATAACCAAAGCCCAGCATTTTCAGCTGATTTTTCATGTACGCAATGTTGTCATACGTCCACGGTGCCGGAGCGGTATTGTTTTTTACCGCCGCGCCTTCCGCAGGCAGACCAAACGCGTCCCAGCCGATCGGCTGCAGAACGTTTTTGCCCAGCATACGCTGGTAACGGGCGATCACGTCACCGATGGTGTAGTTACGTACGTGGCCCATGTGTAGTCGACCAGAAGGATAGGGAAGCATAGACAGGCAGTAATACTTCTCTTTGCTCTCGTCTTCGGTTACTTCAAATGTGCGCTTCTCATCCCAATGAAGCTGTACTTTGGATTCTATCTCTTCCGGGCGGTATTGCTCTTGCATGGCAGCCAGTGGTCCTGTTTTCAATACGGCTACAAAAGTAGCGTTAGAGGTGGTTTTTCAGATCCGCATAGCATAGCCCAAACGTCCGCGTCAAAACAGCCTTTCGCGCACTCGACGTTGAAATCGCACTGCGGTAATCCTTGCACGAATTTACACACTCTGTGGGCAGTCTTGCAAAGTTGAGCATAAATAACGTCTATTATTATAGCCAGTTAACGACACGGGAGATGAAATGATGAACAAGGTTGCTCAATATTACCGTGAACTGGTGGCGTCATTAAGCGAGCGACTGCGTAATGGCGAACGCGATATCGACGCACTGGTAGAACAGGCACGTGAGCGTGTAATAAAAACAGGGGAGTTAACGCGGACCGAGGTCGATGAACTGACCCGGGCCGTCAGACGTGACCTGGAAGAGTTCGCCATGAGTTATGAAGAGAGCCTGAAGGAAGAGTCCGACAGCGTTTTTATGCGGGTGATTAAAGAAAGCCTCTGGCAGGAACTGGCGGACATCACCGATAAAACGCAACTGGAATGGCGTGAAGTTTTCCAGGATCTCAATCATCACGGGGTTTACCACAGCGGGGAAGTCGTAGGTCTGGGGAATCTGGTCTGCGAGAAATGTCACTTCCATCTCCCGATCTACACGCCGGAAGTCTTGACACTATGCCCTAAATGCGGTCACGACCAGTTCCAGAGACGCCCGTTCGAGCCGTAATAGTCTGATTTCGCACAGCAATAAAGATAATTTGGGTCGAATGAAAATCGTCCGGCCCTTGCTTGTTTTTATCTCTACAGTAAATCTTCAACCTCACGGATTTCTTGACTGACATCTCTTGTACCGGATGACTGAACCTTACGGTATAAGTCGAGAGCCTGTCGGAGATCGGCAGGTCTTCCTTCGCCATAGTGGTACATAATGGCCAGGTTATACCAGGCAGTGGCGTCATTGCATTCAGCGGCTTTCGTAAACCATTCAAAGGCAGCTTGATAATCCTTCTCAACGCCTTGCCCATGCTTATACATATAGCCGATGTTAACGTAAGCGCCGACGCTTTCTTGGTCGGCAGCCTTCAGATACCAGTACATCGCTTGCTTATAGTCCTGCTCTACCCCTTCGCCAGCGTTATAATCCCACGCTATTTGAAATTGGGCGTGCTGATTACCTTGCAGGGCGCTTTTCAAATACCAGAATGCTGCAAGTGTCATGTTTTGGGGGACACCTTTACCCTCTTCATACAGGTCAGCGAGATTCTTCTGTGCGGGATTATGACCCTGGAGTGCGGCTTGTTTATACCAAAAGAAAGCCTGGTCATAATCTTGCGTAACGCCAGTGCCATTTTTATACATTATCCCCAGATTATTTTGCGCATATTTTAAACCCTGCTCTGCCGCCTTCCGATACCAGGAAACAGCTTCTTCATATTTAGAGTTTTCTGTATTGCCGAGTATGCATCCCAGCAAATTGGCTGCTAATGCATGTTCTTGTAAGGCTGCTTTCTTTAACCAGGAGATAGCTTTTTCATTATCTTTATATCGGCTGTTATTTTCGGTATATTTCCGACCTAAAGAATATTGCGCTTCACAATGCCCTTGTTCAGCGGCAAGTTTCAACCAGTAAAAGGCTTTTTCGTCGTCGGGGGAATCTACTGAACTATTGTAATTATAATCAATACCAATAACATATTGTGCCTCACCATCTCCTTTTTCAGCACGTGCGATAATTTCATCTATCGATAAATTATCGCAGCAACTCGACGTATAAATCATTATCATTTCCTTATGGTTGCGAATAAAGTATATTTCTTTTTTATGTATTGCTTTTTTGCGTAAGATTTATTTTATGCGTATTATATCGCATCAGGGAAGTATAAATAAATGAACATTCATAATGTTTTAATATTCATTTTGTGAATATTTAAGGATAAATTACCATGGATATGGAGTCGCAAAAATTACTGTTTGCCCTGTCTACCCCGATGGAAATACGTAATGAAGGTTGTTTACCTTCTCACTCGTCAGCCAAAATGTATTTAGGCACCCGCTTTTTTGACCTTTCTTCCTCCTGGGGAATTGATGATCGTGAAGACTTGTTGCGGACAATTCATCGAATGATGGATAACGGCCATGCTGCGCGGCTGGCGGGGTTTTATCACCGTTGGTTTCGTTATTCGCCATGTGAATGGCGTAGCTACATCACTGAATTAAATGAGGAGGGGCAGGCTTACGCGCAATTTGTCGCCAGCACTGCCGAATGTTGTGGCGAAGGCGGAATAAAAGCCTGGGATTATGTCCGTATGGGCTTTTTAAGCCGGATGGGCGTACTTAATAACTGGTTAAGTGAAGAAGAAAGCCTATGGATCCAGTCGCGCATTCATCTACGGGCGCTACGTTATTATAGTAACTGGCGGCAATACTTTGCCGGTTATACCTTTGGGCGGCAATATTGGCAGTCTCCTGAGGATGATAATCTGCCGTTATTACGTGAATTCTTAGCTCGTAAAGAATACGACGATTCCGGCAATGATATGTTTTATCATTTATTTGCCAGTGACGATGCGTATTACCCAACCTTACCCTGGCAACCACTGGCTGATTACCCTACATGCCCGGAAACGCTTAAGGATATGAGCGACCTATGAAAACTTGCTGGCAAATCCTCGATGTATCGCAAACGACTGACATCGACATTATCCGTCGCGCTTATCTGGCGCTGTTACCGTCCTTTCATCCAGAAACCGATCCACAGGGCTTTAAACAACTGCGTCAGGCGTATGAAGATGCGCTACGGATTGCGCAGTCGCCTGCTAAATCTGTTTGGCAACCAGAAGAACATGAAGTTGCAGAACATGAAATTCTGCTCGCCTTTCGTGGGTTACTTGCCTCTGATAGCGAACGTTTTATGCCCTCCGCCTGGCAGCGATTCATTCAGCAATTAAATTATTGCTCGATGGAAGAGATTGATGAATTACGCTGGTCGCTGTGCACAATAGCCATGAACACTGCCCATTTATCCTTCGAGTGCGTGGCTTTATTAGCAGAAAGATTGCGGTGGCTACAGGAGGAAAATACCGGGGTAATAGACGAAGAAGAACTGGAATCCTTTTTATATGCCATTGCGAAAGGCAATGTTTTTAACTTCCAGACCATCCTGCACCTACCCGTTGTCGTGCAAAATGAAACCATTGATTTTTATCAGATGTTTGCGCGGATTTGGTCATCTCATCCAGAATGGTTGGTACTGTATTTATCGCAACATCGTGCGGTGATTATCCCCGATGATGCAAAATTACACAGAAATTTACTGCGCTGGTATAGCGCAGGCCGCCTGGATATACCCGAACTTCTGGATTACGCCCGGTTATGGCGGGAAGCTGAACCTGATAACGAAGATGCGCGTTATTATGAATACGCGCAACGCGTCTATTGTGGAGAAGGCGAAAGCCTTCTGGCAGAACTTTGTGACTTCTGGCGCGAGTCTCCCTCTACCCAGGCGGATGCTTTAATGTTGCAATGGTGCCGTCAGCATCGGGTCGATTATTACCCGTTAGTGGTGATGATGATTGAAGCTCGTGAACTGGTTAACGATCAGGGTAAACCGCTACTTTATGTCCCCGGCGACAGCGCCCGTACGCGCTTTCAATTATACGAAATACTCAGTGATGAAAAACTCTCTGCGCTGGGGCGTTCTTTGGTTGAGATGGTGTTGCACAAAGGGCGTAAGCCGCGAATCTCACTCACGCGTGATATACAGCATCCCTTATGGCCATTATATTTAGTCGCAAAGCAATTAGTGCAGGCCAGCCAACCGACAGAAGAATCATTAATGCCGATCGTCGCCCGTCTTGATGCAGAAGATCGTTGTCCACTGGAAGCATTAATAATTCGTCGATTATTAATTCAGTCGGCGAATTTTGCCGGGCAACAAACCGTCGAGCCGGAGCCACAGCCAATGCCCATTGATGATGGTGGGCCGGGCTGTCTGGGCGTCATTAAAATTATTTTCTATATTTTTGTCTTTGCTGGTTTGATAGGAAAAATATTCCATCTGCTCGGGTGAAAGTCGACCTTAATGTGCGGGAAGCTCTGCAAGCAATCTTTCCGCATTTTTATAATGTTGCTCCGCCGCCAGTTTTAACCATTTGCGAGCTTCATAATTGTTGACGTTAATGCCCGTGCCATTTCTGTAAATCAATCCCAGCGTATATTGGGCATGGACATGCCCTTGTCCCGCAGCTTCCTTATACCAGAGAATTGCTTTACGGGTATCGGGTTTGACTCCCAGACCTTTCAGGTAGATCCATCCCAGTTTACTTTGCGCGCGTGGATTTTCCTGTTCCGCTGATTGCTCATACCAGTATCTCGCCTTTGTATAATCCAGTGGTTTACCGTCGCTACCATGAAGATAAAATTCGCCAAGGCGATATTGCGACGTTGAGTGACCATGAATCGCGGAAAGCTCCGTTGCTGCCGTGGTAAACGGAAGACTGCCCGGTGAGCTTAAATAATCAAAGACATAATGCGCCATAGCTTTATCGCGCAAGGTCGTTTTCTTAGGTTGGCTAATACAAGTGATAGCCGCAACTATAAATATTGCGAATATAAAATATATTTTTTTGTTCATTTATCAATACTTCGATTTTCTTTTTATTTTGAAAGCGTCAAGTTTATACTCATTATTAATAAAAAAGTAGTCAGTTAATGAACTTAAAGGATTGTTAATAAATGGATAAGGAAGAACAACACCTTCTATTTGCGCTTTCTACGCCAATGGAAATTCTTAATCAGGGATGCAAGCCTGCACATGACTCGCCAAAAATGTATACCGGAATAAAAGAATTTGATCTCTCATCATCCTGGGGAATAAATAATCGTGATGATTTAATTCAGACAATTTACCAAATGACCGATGATGGGCACGCAAATAATTTAGCTGGATTATATCTGGCATGGTATCGCTCTTCACCTGAAGAGTGGGAAGCACTAATTGCTGGCGGCTCGGAGAGAGGGGTGATTTATGCCCAATTCGTTGCCCAAACCGCTATGTGCTGCGGGGAAGGGGGAATCAAAGCCTGGGATTATGTTCGAATGGGGTTTCTGTCGCGGGTCGGTGTGCTCAACAATTGGCTGACGGAAGAAGAGAGTTTATGGCTGCAATCGCGCGTCTATGTACGTGCCCACCATTACTATCACAGCTGGATGCACTATTTTTCCGCCTATTCATTAGGACGTCTCTACTGGCAATCCTCTCAGTGTGAAGACGATGCTTCGCTACGCGAGGCGCTGACCCTGTACAAATACGATAGCGCCGGGAGCCGGATGTTTGAAGAACTGGTGGCAGGAGGTGATCGTTTCTATGCCACGCTTCCCTGGCGGCCATTAACTGCCCAGCCTGAATGCCCGGCAACGCTTAAGGATGTGAGCGACCTATGAAAACATGTTGGCAAATCCTCGAAATCGAGAGCACAACACAAGTTGATATTATCCGTCAGGCTTATCTTGCTCGCTTACCGTTATACCATCCAGAAACCGATCCGCAGGGGTTTAAAGCGTTACGTCAGGCCTATGAAGAGGCGCTGCGACTGGCGGTCAATCCAGACGAAAAAAATGCTGATGACGAGAAAGATCTTGCAGAAGAGCATGAGGCACTGAAAGCGTTCAGAACCTTACTGGCTTCGGAAAGTGAGCGTTTTCAACCTTCCGCCTGGCAGAAATTTATTCAGCAGTTGAATACCTACAACATGGAGGATGTCGATCACTTACGCTGGCCGCTATGCGCAATCGCTATGAAGGCGCGATATCTTTCATTGAATTGTGCATCTTTGTTGGCAGAACGTTTGAACTGGCATTCATTTAGTGACAGCGAAGGAATGGATGAAGAAGAGCGGGAGGCTTTTCTTGAGGCCATTCAGGCTGGGGATTGTTTCGATTTTCTCAGCCTTCAGGAATATCCCGTCGCGTTACAGAACCAGACTGTTGAATATTACTTCGCGCTGGAACGTTGCTGTCGTTACCATCCTGACTATGTCACTGCATTTTTGGCGATGGCAGGTCCGAGGTTAATTCCTGATGATGCGAAGTTGCATCGTAAACTGTTGCGCTGGTACAGCTCGGTGCAAACAGGCATGGCGGAACTCATTCCTGTAGCCCAACAGTGGCAAGCGGAAGAACCAGAAAGCGAAGATGCCCGATATTACTCGTGTGCACAACGGTTGTACTGCGGTGAGGGAGAAAGTCTGCTTGCCGATCTCTGTGCATACCGGGAGAGTTACCCATCTACACAAGCTGATAATTTGTTATTGCAGTGGAGCAAGCGCCATTGCCCGGATTACTTCGCGTTATTAGTGATGGTTATCGAAGCGCGAAGCATGATTGATGCGCAAGGTAAGCCGCTGAAATATGTATCTGGCGAGAGCGCCCGGACGCGACTGCTATGGGCGGAAATTTTACATAGCGGAAAATTATCGCCGTTAGGTCAATCGTTTATCGAGTCGTTATTCTTCAAACGCAAAGCATGGGCATGGTGGAAATCGAGAGTTGGTAGCGGGACAGAAGACAATTCACCATTGCTGGATTTGTATCGGGTAGCGGAACAGGTAGTACTGGAAGCGTTTCCGAAACAAGAGATGCTTGCCCGCCTGAATGTGCGACTGGAACGTGGAGAAGCACATCCGTTAGAAGCAATTATTACTCATATGCTGTTGACGAAAGTGAAACTCGAGCCGGTGGATGAAGATATCGACGAGCCAGCACCTGAAAAACACGAAGAGAAGAATAATGAGAGTGAAAAACCACAGAGCATTGCCAGTATTATCAAAATCAGCTTAACGGTTCTGGTGATAGGCTACGCGCTGGGTAAAATCGCTATGTTGTTCAGTTAGATGCGATGCTAACGCATCTTATCCTTTAACGTCGGATGCGATGCTGTCGCATCTTATCCGACCTACGCGGAACGTATGTGTAGGCCGGATAAGGCGTTTACACCGCATCCGGCAGTCGTGTTTAAGGGAGCTCAATGGCCAAATAATCGCTCGCCCGTCGACGAACTTCATCGACGCGGGCCATATCGTTTGACTGCAACGCCGCATCAAAATCGGTGATCACCCGGCCAATTTCTTCTCGCTCATCACTCAGCGCCCGCGCCCATAACTCTTCCAGTTTGGCTTTAAAGGTTCGGTTAATGAGCATATCCCGCGGATAAATTTTCAATGCGGATAACCGAGCACGACTCTCTTCAATCTGCTGTGCACTCAACGTCACCGGGCTGTGGTTAATGACTCTGGACTTAACGCTACCGTCTTCCAGTAGCACATCAACTTCAAGCAACCCGTTGATATCATAACTAAAGCGAATATCGATAGACTGATAAGCCCCGGCTTTCTTCAGCGGAACATCAAAGGATTCAACCAGAATATTATTCTTAACTTTGTGATTTTCCCCCTGATAGACATTAACCGTAATTGAATCCTGCTCCGGGTGCATGGTCGAGTAAGTTTCTACACGCGACACCGGCACCGTGGTGTTTCGTTCAATAATCGGCGAGAAAATGCCGGAAACGCCCTGACGGTTAACTTCAACGCCTAAGGAGTAGGGGCAAATATCGGTGAGGATCACTTCTTCAATGTTTTCGCTGCGTAAGCGGCAGGCGGCCTGGATCGCTGCGCCCAGCGCGACGATGGTACTCGGATCGTAACTTTGATACGGTAATTTGCCAAACAGACGCACGGCGATTCGCTGCACCAGGGGCATTTGCGACGCGCCGCCGACCAGTACCAGGCTGTCGATTTGACTCGGCTTCAGACGCGCATCGCGCAACGCCTGTTCAATCGGCACACGCAAGCGGTTGAGTAGCGGTAACCACAAATCTTCCAGTTCGTTCTCGTAAAATTCGCACTCCCGCGTTTCTTCCAGGTACTGCCAGCGAATGTGCATTGGCGTTTGATTGCTACATTTTGCCGCTTCCACGCAGGCGTACAAGGCTGCCAGTTCGCTCTCGTTAAGGGCTGTTTTGGCGACTTCCGCGCGTTTTAAAACCTCATCGACCAGCATATGAGTAAAATCTTCGCCACCGAGGAAGTTATCGCCCGCGGAGGCGTGAACTTCAATCACCGGCGTGGCGTACTCGAGCACCGTGACGTCAAACGTGCCGCCACCGAGATCAAAAACCAGCGAGCGGGTATTTTGCTGCGTATGCAGGCCGTATGCCATTGCGGCTGCCGTTGGCTCATTAATCAGGCGCACTGCATTTAGCCCAGATAACTCTGCTGCTAAACGGGTATGCTTGCGTTGTTCATCACTGAAATAAGCCGGAACAGAGATCACCACATCTTTAATCGGTTGTTGCAGGAATTCTTCAGCGTCTTCTTTTAATGAACGCAACACCAAAGAGGACAATTCCGGTGCATTAAAAGTGTCACCACCTAAACGCCAGTTGGTATTACTGCCCATCGCGCGCTTAAATAACGCTGCGGTTTTATCAGGATGTGATGTGCGCCGGGATACAGCCGGTTTACCGACCAGAATATGGTTATTTTCATCCATGCTAATTATGGATGGCGTTAAATATTCACCGAATTTATTTGGAATTAATTGTGCGGCACCGTCTTTCCAGACAGCAATTAAACTATTGGTAGTACCGAGATCGATACCAATGGCGAGTTCTGCATTATCCATTGCATTTATATCTTGAAAGAAAAAGAGATAACCAGATTAAGACCACCCTGGTAAAACATGGTGATCTTAATCAATAAGGAGTATTAAGCGTAAAATTTCAGACGTTCAGCCAGTAAATCAACAAAGCCCTGCCGATCAACATCGACCATTACGGTGGCATTTGGTTTATTGCCTGTCAGATAGTAATAATCAACAACTGTCATCCCCTGGGTATATTTCCCCTGTGTTTCAACGCCGACCCAGCGCTCCACGGTGGTAAACAACTCTGGTTTTAACAGCCAGGCAATGGTGCACGGGTCGTGCAGCGGCGCGCCGACAAAGCCCCATTTTTCGTCTTTGTGATACTCGAGGAAGAAATCCAGCAGTTCGGCAACAATGGTGGAAATTGGGTTACCAATAGCGCGGAAACGCTCGGTGTCTTCAACGTGGATTTGTGCTTTGTGAGTGACATCCAGACCGGCCATCACCACCGGAATCCCTGACTGGAAGACAATTTCCGCCGCTTCCGGGTCCACGTAAATATTAAACTCAGCGGCTGGCGTCCAGTTACCAAGCCCCATTGCGCCGCCCATAATTACGATACGGGCGATTTTGCTATGCAGTTCCGGATGGCTATTGAGCAGCAAGGCAACGTTAGTTTGCGGTCCGGTGGACACAATCGTGACAGGTTCATCACTTTCGCGCAGCGTTTTGGCCATCAATTCCATCGCCGTGCAGTTTTGCGGTGCGAACGTCGGTTCCGGTAGTGCCGGGCCGTCAAGTCCACTTTCGCCGTGTACGTTGTCCGCGATAATCAACTCACGCATTAACGGTTTTACCGCACCGCTTGCTACCGGAATATCGGTGCGATTAAGCAAGGTCAGCATACGCAGAACATTGCGTAATGTTTTATCGGGCGTCTGGTTTCCGGCTGAAGATGTGATGGCTTTGACATCAAGCTCTGGTGAGGCGAGGGCGAGAACTATTGCGATAGCGTCGTCATGACCTGGGTCGCAATCTAACAGAATTGGCAGTGCCATTGTTGCTCCTTGTTGTGTGTGTTTCTTAGCGACAAGGGTAACGCCGGAATGTAACAGATACGAGGGGCGAAACGATAAAGCGTGAGATGGCGCGCACCTGGGTATGCGCGCCGGAAGGATTAATGCAGGATTTTCGCGAGGAAGTCTTTTGCGCGGTCCGATTTCGGATCATCGAAGAAAGCGTCTTTCGGTGAGTCTTCGACAATTTTTCCCTCATCCATAAAGATCACCCGATTCGCCACCTTACGGGCAAAGCCCATTTCGTGGGTCACCACCATCATGGTCATTCCTTCGTTCGCCAGTTCAACCATCACGTCCAGCACTTCGTTGATCATCTCCGGGTCCAGTGCCGATGTCGGTTCGTCGAACAGCATGGCAATAGGATCCATGCACAACGCGCGAGCGATCGCCACACGCTGCTGCTGACCACCGGAAAGCTGCGCCGGAAACTTATTGGCATGTGCGGAAAGTCCCACGCGCTCCAGCAGTTTCAGGGCCTTTTCACGCGAAGGCGCTTTATCGCGTTTAAGCACTTTCACCTGCGCCAGCGTCAGGTTTTCAATAATCGACAAATGGGGGAACAACTCGAAATGCTGGAACACCATCCCGACGCGGGAACGCAGCTTTGCCAGATCGGTTTTCTTATCGTTAACCACGATGCCATCGACGGTGATTTCACCTTTCTGCACCGGTTCGAGGCCGTTGACGGTTTTTATCAGCGTTGATTTGCCAGAGCCGGACGGTCCGCAAACCACCACCACTTCGCCTTTTTTCACTTCGGTTGAGCAGTCGGTCAGCACCTGAAAGTGACCATACCATTTTGAAACATTTTTCAGGGTAATCATTATGCCGTCCTTCTTTTCAAGTAGTTGACCAACAACGACGCGCTAAGGCTAATAACGAAATAAACAAATCCGGCAAACAGGATCATCTCGACCTGCGTACCATCACGCTCACCAATGGTTGAAGCGGTACGGAAGAAATCGGCCAGAGATAACACATACACCAGTGAGGTATCCTGAAACAGTACAATGCCCTGGGTGAGCAGTAACGGCACCATCGCGCGGAATGCCTGCGGCAAAATAATCAGTTTCATCGACTGCCAGTGAGTCATGCCCAACGCCAGCGCGGCGCTCGACTGCCCACGAGAAATACTTTGAATACCGGCGCGGATAATCTCTGAATAGTAGGCCGCTTCAAACATCGAAAACGCCACCATTGCAGAAATTAGGCGGATATCGGTTTTCGGCGATAATCCCAGCACGTTTTGCAGAAAACCCGGCACAATCAGGTAAAACCACAGCAGAACCATCACCAGTGGGATTGAACGGAATACGTTAACGTAGGCTTTGGCAAACCACGCAACAGGCGCAAAGCTGGACAAGCGCATCACCGCCAGCATCGTACCCCACAAAATGCCAATCACTACCGCTGTGACGGTGATTTTCAGGGTGATCACCAGCCCATCCAGCAGATACGGCAGGGAAGGGACAATAGAACTCCAGTCAAACTCGTACATTATTTGCCCCCCATATTGCCGGGCAGGCGCACTTTACGTTCAACCAGCGCCATCACCAGCATGATAACCGCGTTAATCAACACATACGCCAGTGTGATGGCGGTAAACGACTCCCAGGCGTGGGCCGAATAATCGAGCAATTTACCGGCCTGTGCCGCCATATCTACCAGACCGATAGTCGAGGCGATGGCGGAGTTTTTCACCAGGTTCATCATCTCGGAAGTCATCGGCGGGACGATAACGCGATAAGCGTTTGGTAGCAGCACGTAGCGGTAGGCCTGCGGTAGTGTCAACCCCATTGCCAGTGCGGCATTCTTCTGCCCGCGCGGTAGTGACTGGATTGCGGCGCGTACCTGTTCGCAAACACGAGCCGCAGTAAACAGCCCCAGGCAGAGCATGGAGGAGAGGAAAAACTGGATATTGGGATCCAGCTCGGCCTTAAACCACATGCCGATTTTTTCCGGCAGTAGTTCCGGGATCACCAGATACCAGGTAAAAAACTGCACAATCAACGGCACGTTGCGGAACAGCTCGACATATAACGTACCCAGACCGGAGAGAAAACGGTTTGGAACGGTACGTAAAATACCGAATAACGAGCCGACGAGGAAAGCGATAATCCAGGCGCAGATCGACAGAGCGATAGTGACCTGAAAGCCGCTCCAGATCCAGCCGAGATAGGTGGTGTTGCCGAACGGGGCTTGTTGTAAAAAAATACCCCAGTTCCAGTCTATAGACATAAATCTACTCCAGAAAAAAGAGGGTAGCAGCGTTAACTGCTACCCTCGAAGATTGTTACCCAGCGTATTGCGGTTTTCAGGCCCGATGGGGAACGACCATCAGGCGTATAGTCTGTCCGTGCTACGTAACAATCGAGAGGGCTGGAATTTCCGCCCCTGGTTCTTGTAATTAGTTCAGTGCCTTGTCATTCGGTTCTTTGAACAGCGCTTTCATTTCGTCTGACAATTCGAAATTCATGTTCAGGTTTTTCGGCGGAATTGGGTTTTTGAACCACTTATCAAACCATTTTTCCGCTTCACCGGTGGTCTGCACCTGAGCGATGGTGTCATCCATCAGCTTTTTGAACTGCGGATCATCTTTACGCAGCATGCAACCGTAGGCTTCCTGAGACTGCGGCTTGCCGACGATTTCCCAGTTGTCTGGTTTCTTCGCTTTTGCACGTTCACCGGCCAGTAGGGCGTCATCCATCATAAAGGCAACGGCACGACCGCTTTCCAGCGTGCGGAAAGAGTCACCGTGGTCTTTGGCGCTGATGATGCGCATGTTCATTTTTTGCTCTTCATTAAGTTTGTTGAGCAAAACTTCAGAGGTGGTGCCGGAAGTGACGACTACGGCTTTATCTTTTAGATCGGCAAAATCTTTAACATCGCCGCCTTTTTTGGTCAGCAGGCGTGTACCGACCACGAAAATAGTGTCGGAGAAAGCCGCCTGTTTCTGGCGTTCGAGGTTGTTGGTAGTAGAGCCACATTCAAAATCGAAAGTGCCGTTTTGCAGCAGCGGAATACGGTTTTGTGAGGTGATCGGAATCAGTTTCACCTGCAAGTCCGGTTTGTTAAGTTTCTTTTTCACTGCTTCAACAATGGCGTTGGAGTAATTCTGTGAGTAACCCACCACTTTTTGCTGATTGTCGTAATAAGAGAAAGGCACCGAAGATTCACGGTGGCCGACGACAATCACGCCGTTTTTGGCGATTTTGTCCAGAGTACTACCTGCTGCCGGGGCGGCGTCATCTGCCTGTGCCAGGCCTGCGGAAAGCGCCAGGGCCAGGATTGCTGTGGCAGGTTTACGTAATTGCATATCCAACTCCTTTATCTTCTGCGTTAAGAACGCATGGATACCCGTTGTGAGTGTTTGTGTTGTTATCATCTGCAACTTTATTGTGCAGTGTTGTGCTTGTTAGGTAACATTTAGTTTGGCTAAATGTAAAGATATTGCTGTTTTATTGTTTGTTTTTGCGAGATGCACCGCACCATTCCGAAGCAAAATTCTTAAACCGCACCTTTTTGGTGCTACCGCTGATTTGTGGTGGTGCAACCCGGTTGTACTTCGGCTGATTTCCTTGTTTCCACAATAAATAAAGCAACTTACATGCCAAAAAATAATTAGGGGTGAATTAATTACGATTGTAATTTTAGGCTGAAAAAGTCATATTTCGGACAGGGTTAACTTTTCGGTATGGGACGTTTGCCGGGATGATAACTGCACACGAGAAAAATGCTTTTTACCTGTCTTTTCAAGGAAGAATTACCTCATGTATGCATCTTCGGTTAAGCCGTTAAATGTTCAATTACCCGCAATAACTCTTATCCTTTTTGCGCTCTGTGTTGGGATATTTTGTTATCTCGCACAATGGATGAGTTATGAAGAAGTCGATCAATCCGCACTCATCCATCTTGGTGCTAACGTTGCTTCTCTCACGTTGTCGGGTGAATCCTGGCGCTTATTGAGCAGTGTCTTTCTGCACAGCAGTGTTTCTCATTTGCTGATGAATATGTTTGCACTCCTGGTGGTAGGGGGAGTGGCGGAACGGATTCTGGGAAAATGGCGACTCCTGATTGTCTGGCTATTCTCTGGCGTCTTTGGTGGGCTAATCAGCGCCTGTTATGCGTTACGCGAAAGTGAGCAGATAGTCATCAGCGTTGGGGCATCCGGGGCAATTATGGGAATAGCTGGCGCTGCGATAGCAACACAGCTTGCTTCAGGTGTGGGCACACACCATAAAAACCAGCGGCGAGTATTTCCTCTGTTGGGTATGGTTGTGCTGACACTGTTGTACGGTGCCCGGCAAACAGGAATAGACAATGCTTGCCATATTGGTGGACTGATTGCGGGTGGCGCCTTAGGTTGGTTGAGCGCACGTTTACCTGGTCAAAACAAACTTGTTACGGTCGTTGGGATTATGGTTGTGGGCAGTATTCTTCTGACCGGGGCTATCTGGATTGCGCAGCAGCAGATTGATGAATCAGTTTTACAGGTCAGGCAAAGCCTGCGTGAAGAGTTTTATCCGCAGGAGATTGAACAAGAGCGACGACAAAAAAAGCAGCAGTTAGTGGAGGAGCGTAACGCCCTTAGGGAAACATTATCCGCTCCGGTAAGTCGTGAGCAGGCCAGTGGTGATTTGCTCGCTGAGATTACCGATATCCATGATATGGCGATCAGTCGGGATGGTAATACGTTGTATGCCGCAATTGAAAACACGAACAGCATTGTTGTTTTCGACCTCGGACAAAAGAAAATCCTGCATACCTTTACTGCGCCCATAGCGAAAGAAAAGTCAGTCAAACATTGTGGTGGCTGTAAAGATCAGGGCGTCAGATCGCTGGTGTTAAGTCCCGATGAAAAGTTGCTGTATGCAACTTCATTTGAAGCGAATGCGTTATCGGTCATTAACGTGGCTACGGGGAAGATTATTCAGTCGATTACCACCGGCGCACATCCTGACAGCCTTATCCTCTCGCGCGATGGCACAAAAGCCTGGGTGATGAATCGCACCAGTAATAGTGTGTCAGCCATTGATCTGGTGGCTTATCAGCATGTGGCGGATATCCCGCTGGAGAAATACGACGGAACGGGGACGAGTGGTAAACCAGGTGCATGGGTTATGGCTCTTTCCCCGGATGAAAAAACATTACTGGTTCCGGGAATGGGCAGAGGTGACATTGTACGCATCAATACCATCACGCATCAGAAAGAAGGCTTTCCCGCCGGTGATGCGCGTGGCGTGGTTTCTGCGATGGGATTCAAATCAGAAAATGACGAGATTATTTTTGCCGATAGTCAGGGTATTTCGCGTATAAGCGCAGGGGATCAACAAGCCAGTGTTATGACGCAATGGTGTAGCAGGAGCGTTTATTCCGTTGAGGGTATTAGCCCGGACGGTCAGTATTTAGCGTTGGTGTCATATGGCCTGGAAGGTTATGTCATCCTGCTCAACATTAATGCAGGGCAGATTATTGGTGTTTATCCTGCCAGCTATGTTAATAACCTTCGTTTTTCGGCGGATGGCAGAAAGATATTTGTTATGGCGAAGAACGGGTTAATCCAAATGGACAGGACGCACTCGCTAGATCCGCAGGTAATTATTCGGCATCCCCAATATGGCGATGTAGCTTGTGTCCCTGAACGGTAAGAAAAAGGGGCATGATGATCACGCCCCACCGATTGTGACAACGTGCGCTTTGTTTATGCCGGATGCGGCGTGAGCGCCTTATCCGGCCTACAAAATCGCGCAAATTCAATACATTGCACAAACTTTGTAGGCCTGATAAGCGTAGCGCATCAGGCACATTAACGTTTGTGAGTACGCAGACTCATCAACACAGCGGCAAAACCAAACAGTGCCGTAAGTACCCACAACGGCCAGTTGCCGGTACGTGCGTACGGTGTGAGTCCGGTGGTCGGCGTCACGTTGGTGGTTAACACTTCGCGAGTGAATTGCGGGATCATCGACTGAATCTCCCCTTGCGGGCCAATCACCGCTGTAATGCCGTTATTGGTGCTGCGCAGTAGCGGGCGAGCCAGTTCCAGCGCACGCATTCGCGCCATCTGGAAGTGCTGCCACGGACCAATAGACTTACCAAACCATGCATCGTTAGAGATGGTCAGCAGATAATCGGTATCCGGTCGGAAGTTATCGCGCACCTGCTCGCCAAGAATGATCTCGTAGCAAATAGCTGCAGTAAGCTCAATACCATTTACCGACAGCGGCGGCTGGATATATGGCCCACGGCTGAACGACGACATCGGCAGATCAAAGAACGGCGCTAACGGACGCAGAATCGACTCCAGCGGGACAAACTCGCCAAACGGCACCAGATGGTTTTTGTTATAGCGATCGGCTGATTCGTAGCTGTACGGCGCACCTTTACCCAGCGTGATGATGGTGTTGTAGGTATCGTAGCGATTCTGCTTATTGAGACGCGCGTCGACAATCCCGGTTACCAGCGAGCTGCCTTTCTCACGCAACTCATCGTCCAGTGCTTTGAGGAACGGTTGCTGATTAATTTCCAGATCGGTTATCGCCGACTCCGGCCAGATAATCAGCGACGATTTGCCCATCAGCGGTGCCGTTGCGTTGTAATAAATTTTCAGCGTATTAAGAAGTTGGCTTTCATCCCACTTCAGCGATTGCGGAATATCACCCTGAACCATCGAAACCTGAATGGTTTTCTCTGGTTGCGGGGTAAACCACTGGATGTAGCGCAGCGGGAAGGGAAGAGCAAACAGCACGACGGCTACCACCAGCGGACGCCAGTTGCGTTTAGCCAGCGACAGCGCCAGCAGGCCGCTTACCATCATCAGCAGGAAGTTAATGGCTTCCACGCCCATTATCGGTGCCAGCCCTTTTAACGGGCCGTCAATCTGGCTATAGCCGAACTGTAGCCACGGGAAGCCAGTCAGTACCCAACCGCGTAGAAACTCGGTCACTTGCCAGAGGGCAGGGGCGGCAATCGCCACGCGTAGCCAGGTGGTTTTCGGCCACAGTCGCGCCAGCACGCCAGCAAACAGTCCGGTATACAGCGACAGATACGCCGCCAGCAGCACCACCAGGAAGATGTTAACCGGGCCAGGCATTCCGCCAAAGGTGGCGATGCTGACATAGACCCAGTTAATACCGCTGCCAAACAGGCCAAATCCCCAGCAGAAGCCAATAGCGGCAGACTGGAGTGGGCGGCGGTTAAAGGTTAACGCCTGAAGCCCCATCAGCGAAATAATCGCCGCAGGCCAGACGTCATAAGGAGAGAAGGCCAGCGTTCCGCAGGCACCGAATAATAACGCCAGCAGCAGGCGAATGCGCTGGCGTTCAATTAATGAGGCAAAAGCCATGTAGTTATCTATCCAGTTTCGGTTTTATTCATCCAGCTTCGGCTGGGGTGAGTCATCCGGAATTTTGACATGAACCTGAATAATACGCCGACTGTCGGCCATCGCCACTTTGAACTGGTAACCGTCGATGTCGATGGTTTCACCACGCGCCGGAAGATGCCCAAACGCCTGCATCACCAGACCACCGATGGTGTCGACCTCTTCATCGCTAAAGTGGGTGCCGAACGCTTCGTTGAAATCTTCGATGGAAGCCAGCGCGCGCACGGTCCAGGTGTGACGGCTAAGTTGACGGAAGTCGATATCATCTTCTTCGTCATACTCATCTTCAATCTCACCAACAATCAGTTCCAGGATGTCTTCAATGGTCACCAGACCGGAAACACCGCCGAATTCGTCAATGACGATCGCCATGTGGTAACGCTGAGAGCGAAACTCTTTCAGCATCCGGTCTACGCGCTTACTTTCAGGAACGACAACCGCCTGACGTAACACTTTGTCCATGCTGAAGGCTTCAGCATCGCTGCGCATAAATGGCAGCAAGTCTTTCGCCATCAGAATCCCTTCAATGTGATCTTTGTCTTCGCTGATCACCGGGAAACGTGAGTGGGCAGACTCGATGATGACATCAAGGCATTCATCCAGCGTCTGGTTGCGTTTCAGGGTAATCATCTGGGAACGGGGGATCATGATGTCGCGAACGCGTTGGTCTGCGATGTCCATTACCCCTTCGAGCATATCGCGCGTATCTTCGTCGATAAGGTCGTTCTGCCCGGAATCACGGATCAGCGCCAGCAGTTCGTCACGGTTTTTCGGTTCACCGTGGAAAAGTTGGCTGAGTAACAGGGAGAAAAATCCCTTCTTGTTGCTTATCGTGTCACTACTGTGTGAATTGTCGTCGCTCATGGCGTCGTATGGGTTCTCATGTTAGTTAATCAAAACGCCGTCGTTAATCACCAACGGCGGGGACGTCTGCCAGTCAAACGCCTGGCAAATTACTCTTTCTCGGCAATGTACGGATCCTCATAGCCCAGAGCAAGCATAATCTCTGTTTCGAGGGCTTCCATTTCTTCTGCTTCGTCATCTTCGATGTGATCGTAACCTAACAAATGCAGACTGCCGTGCACCACCATATGCGCCCAGTGCGCCTCCAGTGGTTTGCCTTGTTCCTGTGCTTCCTGCTCAACGACCTGACGGCAGATAACCAGATCGCCCAGCAGCGACATTTCCATGCCTGGCGGCACTTCAAACGGGAAGGAGAGCACGTTAGTCGGCTTATCCTTACCGCGATAGGTCAGATTGAGACTGTGGCTTTCGGCGGTGTCGACCAGGCGAATGGTCACTTCCGACTCCTCCTGAAACTGCGGGATCACCGCATTCAGCCATGTCTGAAACTGGCTCTCTTCCGGCAACCCGGAATTATCTTCACATGCCAGTTGTAAATCGAGGATCACCTGACTCATTTTTGTTCCTGTTCTTCGCGCTTGCGTTCTGCCGCCAGCGCCGCTTTACGTTTTTGTTCGGCTTCTTCCCAGGCTTCATAAGCGTTAACGATACGCGCCACCACTGGGTGACGAACAACGTCTTCACTGTGGAAGAAGTTAAAGCTAATTTCTTCGACTTCAGCCAGCACTTCGATGGCATGACGCAGGCCTGACTTGGTGTTGCGCGGCAGGTCGATCTGGGTGACGTCGCCGGTAATAACCGCTTTTGAGTTAAAACCGATACGGGTCAGGAACATCTTCATCTGTTCGATGGTGGTGTTCTGGCTCTCATCGAGAATGATAAACGCGTCGTTCAGCGTACGACCACGCATATAGGCCAGCGGTGCGACTTCAATGACGTTGCGCTCAATCAACTTCTCGACTTTTTCAAAGCCCAGCATCTCGAACAGCGCGTCGTACAGTGGGCGCAGATACGGGTCTACTTTCTGGCTTAAATCGCCGGGCAGGAAGCCCAGTTTCTCACCGGCTTCAACCGCCGGACGGGTCAGCAAAATGCGACGGATTTCCTGACGCTCCAGCGCATCAACCGCTGCTGCCACTGCCAGGTAGGTTTTACCCGTACCCGCCGGGCCAACGCCGAAGGTGATGTCATGGTCGAGAATATTAGCGATGTACTGCGCCTGGTTTGGCGTGCGCGGTTTAATCACGCCGCGTTTGGTCTTGATATTGACCGCTTTGCCGTACTCCGGCACGCTCTCTGCGCTTTGCTCCAGCACGCGCGCTTCTTTAATCGCAAGGTGGATTTGTTCCGGCTCGATATCCTGAATCTGACCGCGCATCGGGGCGGTATCGACATACAGGCTGCGCAGAATATCTGCCGCAGCGGTGACGCAAATCGGACGGCCAGTCAGTTTAAAGTGGTTATCGCGGCGATTGATCTCGATGCCGAGACGGCGTTCGAGCTGTTTGATGTTGTCATCAAACGGGCCGCACAGGCTCAACAGACGCGCGTTGTCTGCTGGCTCAAGGGTGATTTCGCGAGTGTCTATGTTCAAACTGTTCCTCTTATCTGTATGCCGCCGGAAGCTGAACATTCACCGGCCTATAAGGAAATTATTCACGCCACAGGAAAAAGGCGCAAGCATTGCAATAAAAATGGGGATAAAGAGAGAAAAAACAAGGCCCACCCGAACGGCGGGCCAGAGAATTACGGCTGATAATAACCCACGCCAAGATCGTTTTCTTTGCGGGTACGGGCAATCACCGATTCCGGCGTTTCTGCCACGCGCAGACCCATTTCATCTTCAGTACGCACCACTTTACCGCGCAGGGAGTTCGGGTAGACGTCGGTAATTTCCACATCGACGAATTTACCGATCATATCTGGTGTACCTTCGAAGTTAACCACGCGGTTATTTTCAGTACGACCGGAAAGTTCCATGATGCTCTTACGCGAAGTACCTTCTACCAGAATGCGCTGGGTGGTGCCGAGCATCCGGCGGCTCCATGCCATCGCTTGCTGATTAATGCGCTCTTGTAGAATATACAGACGCTGCTTCTTCTCTTCTTCCGGAACATCATCAACCATATCGGCAGCTGGCGTACCCGGACGCGCGGAGAAGATAAAGCTGTAGCTCATGTCGAAATTGACGTCGGCAATCAGCTTCATGGTCTTCTCGAAGTCATCGGTGGTTTCGCCCGGGAAGCCGACGATGAAGTCAGAACTTATCTGAATATCCGGGCGCGCCGCACGCAGTTTACGGATGATCGCTTTGTACTCCAGCGCTGTATGGGTACGGCCCATCAGGTTGAGGATGCGATCGGAACCGCTCTGTACCGGCAGATGCAGGAAGCTCACCAGTTCCGGCGTATCGCGATACACCTCGATGATATCGTCGGTGAATTCGATCGGATGGCTGGTGGTAAAGCGAATGCGATCGATCCCGTCGATGGCGGCAACCAGACGCAGCAGGTCGGCAAACGATCCGGTGGTGCCGTCGTAGTTCTCACCGCGCCAGGCGTTCACGTTCTGGCCGAGCAGGTTAACTTCACGCACGCCCTGTGCCGCAAGCTGGGCAATCTCAAACAGAATATCGTCGGACGGGCGGCTTACCTCTTCACCACGGGTGTAAGGCACCACGCAGTAGGTGCAATATTTATTACAGCCTTCCATGATGGAGACAAACGCGGTCGGTCCTTCGGCGCGCGGTTCTGGCAGACGGTCAAACTTCTCGATTTCCGGGAAGCTGATATCTACAACCGGGCTGCGGTCGCCGCGCACGGAGTTGATCATCTCCGGCAGGCGGTGCAGCGTTTGCGGCCCAAAAATAATATCGACATAGTGGGCGCGCTGACGAATATGTTCGCCTTCCTGCGAAGCCACGCAGCCGCCGACGCCGATAATCAGGTCCGGATTCTTCTCTTTTAACAGTTTCCAGCGCCCCAACTGATGGAAGACTTTTTCCTGAGCCTTCTCGCGGATTGAGCAGGTGTTCAGCAGCAGCACATCCGCTTCTTCCGCCACGTCGGTCAGTTGATAGCCGTGGGTGGCATCCAGCAGATCGGCCATCTTCGATGAATCGTACTCGTTCATCTGACAGCCCCAGGTTTTAATATGGAGTTTTTTGGTCATCGACTTGCTCTTGCGAAATAGTAGCCAGGAATGCAGGGCGCATAGTGTAATGCTTTGCTGGCGTTGTGACCAGTATGAGCGTTATCAGCCCTTGGGGGTAAAAATCCTGTAAACTTAAAGCATATTGCTAACAGGATGATTGACCATGACAAATCAACCAACGGAAATTGCCATTGTCGGCGGAGGAATGGTCGGCGGTGCACTGGCGCTGGGACTGGCGCAGCACGGATTTTCGGTAACGGTAATCGAGCATGCAGAGCCCGCGCCGTTTGTGGCCGACAGCCAGCCGGACGTGCGGATCTCGGCGATCAGCGCGGCTTCGGTATCATTGCTAAAAGGTTTAGGTGTCTGGGATGCGGTACAGGCTATGCGTTGCCATCCTTACCGCAGACTGGAAACCTGGGAGTGGGAAACGGCGCATGTGGTGTTTGATGCCGCTGAACTCAAGCTGCCGTTGCTTGGTTATATGGTGGAAAACACTGTCCTGCAACAGGCGCTGTGGCAGGCACTGGAAGCGCATTCGAACGTGACGTTACGTGTGCCGACCTCGCTGATTGCGCTGCATCGCGATAATGATCTTCAGGAGCTGGAACTGAAGGGCGGTGAAGTGATCCGCGCGAAGCTGGTGATTGGTGCCGACGGGGCAAATTCGCAGGTACGGCAGATGGCGGGAATTGGCGTTCATGCCTGGCAGTATGCGCAGTCTTGCATGCTGATTAGCGTACAGTGTGAGAACGATCCTGGCGATAGCACCTGGCAGCAGTTTACCCCGGACGGTCCGCGTGCGTTTTTACCGCTGTTTGATAACTGGGCGTCGCTGGTGTGGTATGACTCTCCGGCACGCATCCGCCAGTTGCAGAGTATGAATATGGCGCAGTTACAGGCGGAAATAGCGAAAAATTTCCCGTCGCGTCTGGGTTATGTAACACCGCTTTCCGCAGGGGCTTTTCCGCTGACGCGCCGCCATGCGTTGCAGTATGTTCAGCCAGGGCTGGCGCTGGTGGGCGATGCCGCGCATACCATCCATCCGCTGGCGGGTCAGGGGGTAAATCTAGGTTATCGCGATGTCGATGCCCTGATTGACGTTCTGGTGAACGCGCGCAGTTATGGCGAAGCGTGGGCCAGTTATCCAGTCCTCAAGCGTTACCAGATGCGGCGCATGGCGGATAACTTCATTATGCAAAGTGGTATGGATCTGTTTTATGCCGGATTCAGCAATAATCTACCGCCGCTGCGTTTTGTTCGTAATCTTGGTTTGATGGCGGCGGAACGTGCTGGCGTACTGAAACGGCAGGCGCTGAAGTATGCGTTAGGGTTGTAGCCTCACCACATTTCCGGACGCATGCTAACCGTAGGTCGGATAAGACGCGCCAGCGTCGCATCCGACATTGAAGGATAAGACGAGTCAGCATTACATTCGACATTAAAGTCCACAGAAAAGCAAAAAGCTCGCCGAAGCGAGCTTTTTTAATGTGGCTGGGGTACGAGGATTCGAACCTCGGAATGCCGGAATCAGAATCCGGTGCCTTACCGCTTGGCGATACCCCAACAGGGTGCACTTACAACGTAAGCGTCTTGAATAAATTGGCTGGGGTACGAGGATTCGAACCTCGGAATGCCGGAATCAGAATCCGGTGCCTTACCGCTTGGCGATACCCCAACAAATTTGTTTTTGAATTTGCCGAATCTATTCGACAGATTCAGAATTTGGTGGCTACGACGGGATTCGAACCTGTGACCCCATCATTATGAGTGATGTGCTCTAACCAACTGAGCTACGTAGCCAGATTGTTCTTCGATGGCTGGGGTACCTGGATTCGAACCAGGGAATGCCGGTATCAAAAACCGGTGCCTTACCGCTTGGCGATACCCCATTAACCGGGCGGTGAACCGCTTACTCGAAGAAGATGGCTGGGGTACCTGGATTCGAACCAGGGAATGCCGGTATCAAAAACCGGTGCCTTACCGCTTGGCGATACCCCATCCGTACAACGCTTTCTGGTGAATGGTGCGGGAGGCGAGACTTGAACTCGCACACCTTGCGGCGCCAGAACCTAAATCTGGTGCGTCTACCAATTTCGCCACTCCCGCAAAAAAAGATGGTGGCTACGACGGGATTCGAACCTGTGACCCCATCATTATGAGTGATGTGCTCTAACCAACTGAGCTACGTAGCCATCTTTTTTTCGCGTTACCTTATCGGCGTTGCGGGGCGCATTATGCGTATAGAGCCTTGCAGCGTCAACATCTTTTTCAAGGAAAATTGCTCGAAAATGACTGTTTGGTTAGGTTGCGAACAGCATGGCGCTATATTCGTCAATTATTGTTTACTTTGTGTTTTTCTCTGTTGTTTTGCTATGCAGGATGAAATTCGGAATTCAACAATAGCGCCGAAGAATTATCTCATGAAACACTGCACCGTTACGATAGGACAGGGCAGGGATCGCTACGCCTGCATCTCTGCTACCACTTCAGGCGATTTATTGAGGGAATAATATGCTGCGTTTTATAACGGTGTTGATGGGGGCCTTATTACTTATACAATCCGCGTTTGCCGATACGGCCCGACCGGAAATCGGTAAGTATGTCTTTGGCTATCGTGGACAGGAAGGCGCGGTGGTGTGGATGATGAGGATAGGCCCGAAAGCGACAAATGAAGCACTCGTTCAGATATCGCATGTTGATAATGATATTGATGGTCAGATTTTTCGCTGCAAAGTGAAAGCATTACAGGAAGGTGAAAAATCTTATACCACCGTAATTAAAGGTGAATCATTTGAGTTATTACGTCTGAAAGAAGGAAATGGAAGCCTGCATATCCCGGATGAACAGGCAACCTGGTCAGTCGCTTACAGTAGTGAGTTATCTGACAGCGATGTGGCAAATCCGGAACATTTCTTTACCGCGTATCAGAATCAACAAGCTCCTCAATAACTAAAAACGCCCCGGATTTCTCCGGGGCGTCACAGATTGCTGACAAGGTGCGCTTTGTTCATGCCGGATACGGCGCGAACGCCTTATCTGGCCTACAAAATCGTGAAAATACAATGCATTGCATAGTCTGCGTAGGCCTGATAAGTGTAGCGCATCAGGCTGTTTTGCGTTTGTCATCACTCTCAAACGACCCAGTTTTTTCCGGGGCGTTACCGTATTTCTTATTTATACGCTGATTGGTGAACGCCAACCGCGCGACCAGATGGATCGTCCATTTTCTTGAACGCTTCATCCCACTCAATCGCTTTAGCAGAAGAACAGGCAACGGAAGGACCGCCCGGTACGCACTCTGCGGCGCTCGGAAGCGGGAACAATTCTTCAAAGATTTCCCGATACAAATACGCTTCTTTTGAGGTTGGCGTGTTGTATGGGAAGCGGAAGCGGGCTGTTTCCAGTTGCTGATCAGAAACCTGCTGTGCCGCCACTTCTTTCAGTGTGTCAATCCAACTGTAACCGACGCCATCAGAGAACTGCTCTTTCTGCCGCCAGGCAACGCTTGCAGGCAGATACGACTCAAAACATTCACGCAGGATGTGTTTTTCCATTTTGCCGTTGCCGCACATTTTATCCTGCGGGTTAATGCGCATCGCCACGTCGAGGAATTTCTTGTCGAGGAACGGAACGCGCGCTTCCACGCCCCAGGCTGACATCGCTTTGTTGGCGCGCGCGCAGTCATACATATGCAGGGTCAGCAGTTTGCGCACCGTTTCTTCATGCAGCTCTTTAGCGTTTGGCGCTTTGTGGAAATAAAGATAACCGCCGAACACTTCGTCAGAACCTTCACCGGACAACACCATTTTAATGCCCATCGCTTTGATCTTACGTGACATTAAATACATCGGTGTTGAAGCGCGAATAGTGGTCACGTCATAGGTTTCGATGTGGTAAATCACATCGCGGATGGCATCCAGACCTTCCTGTACAGTGAAGTGAATTTCGTGGTGCACAGTGCCCAGATGGTTTGCCACTTCCTGGGCTGCTTTCAGATCCGGTGAACCAGGCAGACCAACAGCAAAGGAGTGCAACTGCGGCCACCATGCTTCCGAGCGTTCCTGATCTTCCACGCGACGGGCGGCATATTTCTTGGTGATAGCGGAAATAATTGAGGAATCCAGACCACCCGAGAGCAGCACGCCGTAAGGCACGTCAGACATCAGATGGCTTTTCACGGAATCTTCCAGTGCCTGACGCAGTTCGTTTTTGTCGGTCACGTTATCTTTCACCGCATCATAGTTGAACCAGTCACGGTGATAGTAAGAGTCGATCTCGCCGTCCTGACTCCACAAATAGCTTCCCGCCGGGAACTCTTTAATCGTGCGGCAAACCGGCACCAGGGCTTTCATTTCTGAGGCCACATACAGCTGACCGTGTTCGTCATAGCCCATATACAGCGGGATGATCCCCAGATGGTCGCGACCAATCAGATATGCATCTTTTTCGCTGTCGTACAGGGCAAAGGCGAACATGCCTTGTAAATCATCGAGAAATTCCGGCCCTTTTTCCTGGTACAGCGCGAGGATCACTTCGCAGTCAGACCCGGTCTGGAACTGGTAACGATCGCCATACTCAGCGCGCAGTGCCTGGTGGTTATAGATTTCACCGTTTACGGCCAGTACGTGGGTTTTTTGTTGGTTGTAGAGAGGTTGCGCCCCCGCGTTAACGTCAACAATTGACAGGCGTTCGTGGGCGAGAATGGCGTTATCACTGGCATAAATACCGGACCAGTCCGGGCCACGATGACGCATCAGGCGTGACAGCTCGAGTGCTTTCTTCCGCAGCTCAACTGCGTCTGTTTTGATATCGAATACGCCAAAAATTGAACACATAACCTTCTCCGTTAACCTGGTGTTTGCTGCTTGTTGTGTTTGCTTGTTTAAAAAATGCCGTAAAGCAGCAATGTGCGCAAGAGATTTGGCGGTGAAAAAATAAAAAACGTAATAGCGATTGTCGATTAGTGAAAAAAGACCTGGTGTGGAGATGTATTTATTGATGGATCGATAATTTTTAGCGGGTTTTATTGAATGGTTATATTTTACGTGGGCCAAATTGCTGACAAAGTGCGATTTGTTCATGCCGGATGCGGCGTGAACGCATTATCCGGCCTACAAAAGCATGAAAATTAAATACATTGCAGGGGCGGCGTAGGCCTGATAAGCGTAGCGCATCAGGCAGTTTGGCATTTGTCATCAGAACCAACCACGTCCTGGGACGTGGTTGGTATTCAGATAACGTCGATTTCAGCGACCGACGGATAAATCCAACTGGGGCGGAACGGCATGCTGTCGATATCGTCAAGCGATGACACACCAGAGAGCACAAGAATCGTCTCCAGACCCGCCTGGAAGCCCGCCAGAATGTCGGTGCGCAAGTTATCGCCGACAATCACTGTTTCTTCCGAGTGCGCCTGCATTTTGTTTAATGCTGCGCGGATGATCCACGGACTCGGCTTACCTACATAGAACGGTTTACGTCCGGAGATTTTCTCGATCCCCGCGCACAACGCGCCGCAGGCTGGATAAAAACCGCGTCCGTGAGTATCCGGGTTGGTAGCGATAAAACGTGCACCGTTGGCGACGAAATAGGCCGCTTTATGCATCATGTCCCAGTTGTAGGAACGCGTTTCGCCAACAATCACAAAATCAGGGTTCACATCGGTAATAGTAAAACCAGCTTTGTACAGTTCATGAATCAGAGCGCCTTCGCCCACCACATACGCCTTTTTGCCTTCCTGGCGACGCAGGAAATCGGCGGTCGCCATCGCGGAGGTATAAAACACGCTATCCGGCACATCGACACCGGCAGTGGCAAAGCGGTTCGCCAGATCTTGCCCGGTCTGTGAAGGATAGTTGGTCAGCAACACCAGCGGCAGGCCTTTATCCATAATCCCGTGCAAAAATTCCGCTGCACCCGGTACGGCGACGTTATCGTGCATCAGCACGCCGTCGATATCGCAAATTACATTTTTAATGGTCATGGACTACCCAGAATATTGACAACAATAAGCGCCACTATAAAAGCACATTAATTTTCCAGCAAATGCTGGAGCAAAATACCGTTGAGCATGGCGCGTTTTACCAGCGCAAAAGCGCCGATTGCCGAGCGGTGATCCAGTTCAGAACGTACCACCGGCAGATTAGTGCGAAACGCCTTCAGCGCCTGGGTATTAATGCAGCTTTCAATAGCAGGGAGCAGCACTTTATCGGCTTCAGTTATCTCCCCGGCAATGACAATTTTTTGCGGGTTAAATAAGTTGATAGCGATGGCGATGGTTTTTCCCAGATGGCGACCGACATACTCAATCACTTCCGACGCCAGGCTGTCGCCTTTGTTTGCGGCCTTGCAGATTGTTTTGATAGTGCAGTCATCCAGCAGTACACGACTTTGATAGCCCTGCTTTAACAGATTCAGCACCCGCTGTTCAATGGCGGCGTTGGCAGCGATAGTTTCCAGGCAGCCAAAGTTTCCGCAATGGCAGCGTTCACCCAGCGGTTCAACCTGAATATGACCAATTTCACCGACGTTGCCGTTGCGGCCGATAAAAATGCGGCCGTTTGAGATAATCCCGGCCCCGGTTCCGCGATGCACGCGCACCAAAATGGAGTCTTCGCAATCCTGACTTGCACCGAAGTAGTGCTCTGCCAGCGCCAGACTGCGGATATCGTGGCCGACAAAACAGGTCACTTTAAAACGCTCTTCCAGTGCTTCTACCAGCCCCCAGTTTTCCACCTGAATATGCGGCATGTAATGAATTTTGCCGCTGTCAGGGTCAACAAGCCCTGGCAGGATCACGGAAATGGCGATCAGCTCCCGCAGTTTGCGCTGGTAGCTATCAATAAACTGAGCAATGGCATTCAGCAGAGCATGTTCCAGCGTCTGTTGGGTACTCTCTGGTAGCGAATAATGTTCTTCTGCCAGCACTTTACTGCTGAGATCGAACAGGGTGATAGTGGCATCGTGGCGACCGAGACGTACGCCGATAGCGTGGAAATTGCGGGTTTCGGTGACGATAGAGATAGCGCGGCGGCCCCCGGTGGAGGCCTGCTGATCAACTTCTTTGATCAGCCCGCGTTCGATAAGCTGACGTGTAATTTTAGTTACGCTGGCGGGAGCAAGCTGGCTTTGCTCGGCAATCTGAATCCGCGAGATTGGCCCATGCTGGTCAATCAGGCGATAAACCGCCGCGCTGTTAAGCTGTTTTACGAGATCAACATTACCTATCTGAGCTTGTCCGCCTGGTGTCATACTTTCTCTTATTGGGTTACGACCTCGTTACCGTTAACGATAGTCCTGGTGATTTTAAAATCAGGTGTGAATGCAGTCAGGTTGGCTACTTTACCTGCGGCGAGCGTGCCGAGGCGTTTCTCAACGCCAATCGCACGCGCCGGATAGAGCGTCGCCATACGCAGTACTTCATCCAGTGCGATACCGCAATGTTCAACCAGATTACGCACGCCTTCAATCATGGTTAAGGATGAACCACTTAACGTACCATTCTCATCCACACAAAGTCCGTTGCGGTAGTATATTGTTTTACCCGCAAAAATGAACTGATCAATGTTGGCACCTGCTGGCGCAGTCGCGTCAGTGACCAGGCACAGTTTGTCACCTTTCAGACGTTTGGCGTTGCGAATGTTGGCGTAATCAACGTGCAGGCCATCGGCAATAATACCGCAATAAATGTCTGCTTCGTCGAGGATCGCGCCCGCCAGACCCGGCTCACGGCCCGTAATATACGGCATCGCGTTGTACAGATGGGTAGCAAAGGTAATGCCTGCGCGAAAACCGGCTTTCGCTTCTTTTAACGTTGCATTGGAGTGACCGGCAGACACCACAATCCCGGCATTTGCCAGTTTGCTGATGACTTCTGCTGGAACCATTTCCGGTGCCAGCGTCACTTTAGTAATGACATCGGCATTTTCACACAGGAAATCGACCAGCGCGGCGTCCGGCTTACGTACGAAATTCGGATTATGGGTACCTTTTTTCACCAGATTCAGCCACGGGCCTTCCAGATGCAGACCTAATGCCTGATTCGGATGTTTTGCCAGGTACTCACGCATTACGCGAACGCCCTGCTTCATCAGGTCATCGCTGGTGGTGATAAGCGTCGGCAAATAGTTAGTACAGCCTGATTTCTCATTGGCTTTCTGCATGATTTCCAGAGTTTCCACGCTGACCGCCTCAGCGGTATCGTTGAACTGCACGCCACCGCAGCCGTTTAACTGCACATCGATAAAACCGGGGGAGAGAATGGCCCCGTTCAGTGAACGTTGTTCGATCTCTGGCGGCAGTTCCGCTACTGGGCAGACGCTTTTAATCAGGCCATCAGCGATAACAACCGCATGGTCATCAAGAAATTCATGACCGGTAAAAATCCGGCCCTGGGTTAATGCATACATTCCGACCCCCGATTTCAAAAATAATAATGCCCTGAGCAAGGCGTCAGGGCAGGGATAACAATTACAGACCTTTGATATTTTCTGCTTCTAATTCATTGAAATATCTTAAAGTCTTAACTTTCAGCTCCATGGTGGAAGGTTCATCGCACACCATGATGGCTTTCGGATGCAGCTGCAGACAGCTGATGGTCCACATGTGGTTAACGCAACCTTCAACTGCAGCCTGCAGTGCCAGAGCTTTCTGACTGCCCAGCACCAGAATCATCACTTCTTCGGCATCCAGCAGCGTACCCACACCTACGGTCAGCGCATATTTTGGCACCTGATTAACATCATTATCAAAGAAACGAGAGTTTGCGACGCGAGTGTCATGTGTCAGGGTTTTGATACGGGTGCGAGAGGCGAGAGAAGAGGCTGGTTCGTTAAATGCAATGTGACCGTCGTTACCTACACCGCCCATAAATAGGTGGATTTTGCCGTAAGAGCGGATTTTTTCTTCATATTGGCGGCATTCGGCGTCGATATCTGGGGCATTTCCGTTGAGCAGGTTGATATTTTCTGCTGGAATATCAACGTGATCGAAGAAGTTACGGTGCATAAAACTGTAGTAGCTTTCCGGATGCTCTTTCGGCAGACCGACATATTCGTCCATGTTGAAGGTGACAACGTGCTTAAAGCTGACCTGGCCTGCTTTATGCATTTCGACTAACGCTTTGTAGGTGGTCATCGGCGTGCCGCCAGTCGGCAGGCCCAGAACAAACGGACGATCGGCAGTCGGTTTGAACGCATTAATACGATTAACGATATGGCGAGCAGCCCATTTGCCGACCTGTTCAGCAGTAGTCAGGGGGATCAGTCTCATTATTCACCTCAAGTAAGTAAAAAGTAAGCCGTTGGCGGATTAGGCATCTTTAAGCGTAACCTGGATTTGCGCAGACAGGCGTCAATCCGACCTGATTTTTTGAATGATAAAATAAGTTTTCTGGTTTAGCCAGTCAAAGGGAGTGGTGATAACGATATTTGGTGACAAAACTCACAAAAAGCACGCTTTTAATTTGCGATACGAATTAAATTTTCACAAACTCTGTAACAGATGATCTAATAATCTGATTACAGAGCATTGGGCAGTACAATGTGCAGCAAAATAAAAATACGGCTTTAAACGAGCCAAATAGGGGTTTCGTAGGGGGAATAAGATGAATATTTTAGGTTTTTTCCAGCGACTAGGTAGGGCGTTACAGCTCCCTATCGCGGTGCTGCCGGTGGCGGCGCTGTTGCTGCGATTCGGTCAGCCAGATTTACTTAACGTTGCGTTTATTGCCCAGGCAGGCGGCGCGATTTTTGATAACCTCGCATTAATCTTCGCCATCGGCGTGGCATCCAGCTGGTCCAAAGACAGTGCAGGCGCAGCGGCGCTGGCGGGTGCGGTTGGTTACTTTGTGTTAACTAAAGCGATGGTGACCATCAACCCAGAAATTAACATGGGTGTTCTGGCAGGTATCATTACCGGTCTGGTCGGTGGTGCAGTCTATAACCGTTGGTCCGATATTAAACTGCCTGACTTCCTGAGTTTCTTCGGCGGAAAACGTTTTGTACCTATTGCCACTGGTTTCTTCTGTCTGGTGCTGGCGGCCATTTTTGGTTACGTCTGGCCACCGGTGCAGCACGCTATTCATGCAGGTGGCGAATGGATCGTTTCTGCGGGCGCGCTGGGTTCTGGTATCTTCGGCTTCATCAACCGTCTGCTGATCCCAACCGGTTTGCATCAGGTACTGAACACCATCGCCTGGTTCCAGATTGGTGAATTCACCAACTCGGCGGGTACGGTTTTCCATGGTGACATCAACCGCTTCTATGCCGGTGACGGTACTGCGGGGATGTTCATGTCCGGCTTCTTCCCGATCATGATGTTCGGTCTGCCAGGTGCGGCGTTGGCGATGTACTTCGCTGCACCGAAAGAGCGTCGCCCGATGGTTGGCGGGATGCTGCTTTCTGTGGCAATCACCGCGTTCCTGACCGGTGTGACTGAGCCGCTGGAATTCCTGTTCATGTTCCTTGCTCCGTTGCTGTACCTCCTGCACGCACTGCTGACGGGTATCAGCCTGTTTGTGGCAACGTTGCTGGGGATCCACGCGGGTTTCTCCTTCTCTGCGGGCGCTATCGACTATGCGTTGATGTATAACCTGCCGGCAGCCAGCCAGAACGTCTGGATGCTGCTGGTGATGGGCGTTATCTTCTTCGTTATCTACTTCGTGGTGTTCAGTGCAGTTATCCGCATGTTCAACCTGAAAACGCCAGGTCGTGAAGATAAAGATGACGAGATCGTTACTGAAGAAGCTAACAGCAACACTGAAGAAGGTCTGACTCAACTGGCGACCAACTATATTGCTGCGGTTGGCGGTAGTGACAACCTGAAAGCGATTGATGCCTGCATTACTCGTCTGCGCTTGACTGTGGCTGACTCAGCTCGCGTCAACGATGCAATGTGTAAACGTCTGGGTGCCTCTGGTGTGGTGAAACTGAACAAGCAGACCATCCAGGTGATTGTTGGTGCAAAAGCAGAATCCATCGGCGATGCGATGAAGAAAGTCGTTGCTCGTGGCCCGGTAGCTGCTGCTTCTGCTGAAGCTGCACCGACAACTGCCACTCCGGTAGCGAAACCACAGGCTGTATCAAATGCAGTGTCTATTGTTGAACTAGTATCACCAATTACCGGCGATGTTGTGGCGCTGGATCAGGTGCCAGACGAAGCATTCGCCAGCAAAGCGGTGGGTGACGGTGTGGCGGTGAAACCGACGGATAAAATCGTTGTGTCGCCAGCCGCAGGGACTATCGTGAAAATCTTCAACACCAACCACGCGTTCTGTCTGGAAACCGAAAAAGGTGCAGAGATCGTAGTCCACATGGGTATCGACACCGTGGCGCTGGAAGGTAAAGGCTTTAAACGCCTGGTGGAAGAGGGCGCGCAGGTGAGTGCAGGGCAACCGATTCTGGAAATGGATCTGGATTACCTGAACGCTAACGCCCGTTCGATGATTAGCCCGGTGGTTTGCAGCAATATCGATGATTTCAGCGGCCTTATCATTAAAGCTCAGGGTCATGTTGTGGCGGGGCAAACGCCGCTGTATGAAATCAAAAAGTAATCTGCTTCATGCCTGATGCCTCTTATCAGGCCTGTAGGTTGGATAAGACGCGTTAAGTGTCGCATCCAACAATGACAAGCGGTGGAGATCTTCTCTGCCGCTTTTTTTTTCATCAATCATCCCCATAATCTCTGTTAGATTATCAATTTTAAAAAACTAACAGTTGTCAGCCTGTCCCGCTTATAAGATCATACGCCGTTATACGTTGTTTACGCTTTGAGGAATCCACGATGAGTGAGGCAGAAGCCCGCCCGACTAACTTTATTCGTCAGATCATCGATGAAGATCTGGCCAGTGGTAAGCACACCACAGTACACACCCGTTTCCCGCCGGAGCCGAATGGCTATCTGCATATTGGCCATGCGAAATCTATCTGCCTGAACTTCGGGATCGCCCAGGACTATAAAGGCCAGTGCAACCTGCGTTTCGACGACACTAACCCGGTAAAAGAAGATATCGAGTACGTCGAGTCGATCAAAAACGATGTTGAGTGGTTAGGTTTTCACTGGTCTGGTAACGTCCGTTACTCCTCGGATTATTTTGATCAACTCCACGCCTATGCTGTTGAACTGATCAATAAAGGCCTGGCGTATGTCGATGAGCTGACGCCGGAACAGATCCGCGAATATCGTGGCACCCTGACTCAGCCGGGTAAAAACAGCCCGTACCGCGATCGTAGCGTTGAAGAGAACCTGGCGCTGTTCGAAAAAATGCGTGCCGGTGGTTTTGAAGAAGGTAAAGCCTGCCTGCGCGCGAAAATCGACATGGCTTCGCCGTTTATCGTGATGCGCGATCCGGTGCTGTACCGCATTAAGTTTGCTGAACACCATCAGACCGGCAACAAGTGGTGCATCTACCCGATGTACGACTTCACCCACTGCATCAGCGATGCCCTGGAAGGCATTACGCACTCTCTGTGTACGCTGGAGTTCCAGGACAACCGTCGTCTGTACGACTGGGTACTGGACAACATCACCATTCCTGTTCATCCGCGCCAGTACGAATTCTCGCGCCTGAATCTGGAATACACCGTGATGTCCAAGCGTAAGCTGAACCAGCTGGTCACCGACAAGCACGTAGAAGGTTGGGATGATCCGCGTATGCCGACCATTTCGGGTCTGCGTCGTCGCGGTTACACCGCGGCTTCTATTCGTGAGTTCTGTAAACGCATTGGCGTGACCAAGCAGGACAACACCATTGAGATGGCGTCGCTGGAATCCTGCATCCGTGAAGATCTCAACGAGAACGCACCGCGCGCAATGGCAGTTATCGATCCAGTGAAACTGGTTATCGAAAACTATCAGGGCGAAGGCGAAATGGTCACCATGCCGAATCATCCGAACAAACCAGAAATGGGCAGCCGTCAGGTGCCGTTTAGCGGTGAGATTTGGATCGATCGCGCCGATTTCCGCGAAGAAGCCAACAAGCAGTACAAGCGTCTGGTGCTGGGTAAAGAAGTGCGCCTGCGTAATGCTTACGTGATTAAAGCGGAACGCGTGGAGAAAGATGCCGAAGGCAATATCACCACCATCTTCTGTACTTATGATGCCGACACTTTAAGCAAAGATCCGGCAGATGGTCGTAAAGTCAAAGGCGTTATTCACTGGGTAAGCGCGGCACATGCGCTGCCGGTTGAAATCCGCCTGTACGATCGTCTGTTCAGCGTGCCGAATCCAGGCGCTGCGGATGATTTCCTGTCGGTGATTAACCAGGATTCTCTGGTCATCAAACAGGGCTTTGCTGAACCGTCTCTGAAAGATGCGGTGGCAGGTAAAGCATTCCAGTTTGAGCGTGAAGGCTACTTCTGCCTCGACAGCCGCCATTCCACAGCGGAAAAACCGGTATTTAACCGCACTGTTGGTCTGCGTGATACCTGGGCGAAGGTTGGCGAGTAATTTTAAGTTTCGCCAGGCCGGATGTGGCGTTTACGCCGCATCCGGCAAGAAACATGCAAACAATCCCAAACGCCGCGCTCTGCGGCGTTTTTTCTGCTTATCATCGCGAATTAATTCCACATCGTAATTTATCCATAAAAAAAATTTAAAATCACAAATCATAATTAATTAAAATGTAACCGCTTTCATCTTACTGGAAAGCCACATATTTTTTCTTCTACATGCTCTCCTGGTTCACACTTAAAGCTTGTAACAAAAATCATCAAAATATGTGCGGTTGCTCATGTTCTTACATTCTCGTTACAGAAAGAGATTGATAATTCGCGTCGCGAAAAATAGTCTGTTCCTGTAGTCAGCGAGACTTTTCTCAACGCTACTTTTTTAATTTTTATTTTTTTCGCTGTTCACCTTTGGTGCAGCAATTTATACGTCAAAGAGGATTAACCCATGCGTACGTTTAGTGGCAAACGTAGTACGCTGGCGCTGGCTATCGCCGGTGTTACAGCAATGTCGGGCTTTATGGCAATGCCGGAGGCTCGCGCCGAAGGATTCATCGACGATTCAACCTTAACCGGCGGTATCTATTACTGGCAGCGTGAACGTGACCGTAAAGATGTTACCGACGGGGACAAATACAAAACCAACCTTTCTCACTCCACCTGGAACGCCAACCTCGATTTTCAGTCTGGTTATGCTGCTGATATGTTCGGGCTCGATATTGCCGCGTTTACGGCGATTGAAATGGCAGAAAACGGCGACAGCTCACACCCGAACGAAATCGCGTTTTCGAAAAGTAATAAAGCCTATGACGAAGACTGGTCCGGCGACAAAAGCGGTATAAGCCTGTATAAAGCAGCGGCCAAATTTAAATACGGCCCGGTGTGGGCGAGGGCAGGTTACATTCAGCCAACGGGTCAAACGCTGTTAGCGCCGCACTGGAGCTTTATGCCGGGTACCTATCAGGGCGCAGAAGCCGGTGCCAATTTTGATTACGGCGATGCCGGAGCGTTGAGTTTTTCCTACATGTGGACCAACGAATACAAAGCGCCGTGGCATCTGGAAATGGATGAGTTTTATCAGAACGATAAAACCACCAAAGTTGATTATCTGCACTCCCTCGGCGCGAAATACAACTTCAAAAATAACTTCGTGCTGGAAGCGGCATTTGGTCAGGCTGAAGGTTATATCGATCAGTATTTTGCCAAAGCCAGCTACAAATTTGATATCGCCGGTAGCCCGTTAACCACCAGCTACCAATTCTACGGTACGCGCGACAAAGTTGACGATCGCAGCGTCAACGATCTTTACGACGGCACCGCCTGGTTGCAGGCGTTGACCTTTGGCTACCGGGCTGCTGACGTGGTGGACTTGCGCCTGGAAGGCACCTGGGTGAAAGCCGATGGGCAGCAGGGATACTTCCTGCAACGTATGACCCCAACTTACGCCTCTTCAAACGGTCGCCTGGATATCTGGTGGGATAACCGCTCTGACTTTAACGCCAACGGCGAAAAAGCGGTCTTCTTTGGTGCGATGTATGATCTGAAAAACTGGAATCTTCCCGGCTTCGCCATCGGCGCTTCTTATGTTTATGCGTGGGATGCGAAACCTGCAACCTGGCAGAGCAGTCCGGATGCGTATTATGACAAGAACCGGACTATCGAAGAGTCTGCTTACAGTCTGGATGCGGTCTACACCATTCAGGATGGTCGCGCTAAAGGCACGATGTTCAAACTGCACTTCACCGAATACGACAATCACTCCGATATCCCAAGCTGGGGCGGCGGTTACGGCAACATATTCCAGGATGAGCGTGACGTGAAATTTATGGTTATCGCTCCGTTCACCATTTTCTGATGCCAGACGCGGCAGGTTTTTTGCCTGCCGCACGTTTGAGGAATTCGCTATGAAAAAACTGATTCTCATCGCCATGATGGCATCGGGTCTGGTGGCTTGTGCGCAATCAACCGCGCCACAGGAAGATAGCCGCCTGAAAGAGGCGTACAGCGCCTGTATCAACACCGCACAAGGCTCGCCAGAAAAAATTGAAGCCTGCCAGAGTGTGTTAAATGAGCTGAAGAAAGAGAAACAGCATCAGCAGTTTGCCAACCAGGAAAGTGTACGCGTGCTGGATTATCAGGAGTGCCTACGCGCGACGCAAACTGGCAACGACCAGGCGGTGAAAGCCGATTGTGATAAGGTCTGGCAGGAAATTCGCAGTAATAACGCTACACAGTAAAGAAAAAAACGCAGACTGTAACTCTCGCTTTTCTTATTTCCTTTGTATAAAAAAGCCAACCCGCAGGTTGGCTTGAGACTTATGGTAAATGCTAAATTGCCTGATGCGCTGCGCTTATCAGGCCTACCTTTTCGTGCAATATATTGAATTTGAGAGGATTTGTAGGCTGGATAAGGCGTTCACGCCGCATCCGGCACGAACAAATCGCACTATGCCAATAATAAAAAGCCAACCCGCAGGTTGGCTTTTTCTCATTCAGGCTGACTTATTTGCCTTCGTGCGCGTGCTCATCTTCGCGGCAATCGCCTTCGGCGCAGTGACCGTAGAGATAAAGACTGTGGTTAGTCAGGCGAATGCCATGCTTCGCGGCGATTTCACGCTGACGCGCTTCGATAGATTCATCACTAAATTCAATAACCTTTCCGCAGTCGAGGCAGATCAGGTGATCGTGGTGATGTTGTTGGGTCAGTTCAAATACGGATTTACCGCCTTCAAAATTGTGGCGGGTGACGATACCGGCGTCGTCAAACTGGTTCAGTACGCGATATACCGTAGCCAGACCAATTTCTTCACCCATATCGATCAGTCGTTTGTATAAATCTTCCGCACTGACGTGATGGTTGTCCGGCTCCTGAAGAACTTCCAAGATTTTTAAACGTGGAAGCGTCACTTTCAGGCCAGCTTTCTTTAGGGCGGTATTGTTATCAGTCATGCGGAATCTGTCCTGTTACTAAGCGGTTCACTTCATTAAAAGAAGTGACAGAATTTGCTCTTGAGATAATGCGTATCATTATAGATTTGCCACGCCTAAATGAAAACCACAAGTCCCTGGCAAATATTGTTAATAAAAACGTGGCATAGCTTACATTTACGTTGGCAAGGCCACTTGAATACCGGGACATTGTACAGGCACACCGGCAAAAGTTACAAATTTGTAGCAATTATTTTGATTGGCATTATCTATTAATACGGCGTAGACATGAGTCTACACCGCAGTACATCAGGCATTGATAATTTCGTCGAGATGCAGTTCTTCAGAAATTTGTTTTACCCATTTTTCTACACGCTCGGCGGTCAGTTCTGGCTGACGGTCTTCGTCGATAGCCAGGCCGACAAAATGGTCATCATCCGCCAGACCTTTTGATGCTTCGAAATGGTAGCCCGCAGTTGGCCAGTGACCGACGATGGTCGCGCCGCGCGGTTCAATGATGTCACGAATGGTGCCTAAGGCGTCGCAGAAATATTCTGCGTAATCTTCCTGGTCGCCACAGCCAAACAGTGCAACCAGTTTACCATTGAAATCAATTTCTTCGAGAGTCGGGAAGAAGTCGTCCCAGTCACACTGTGCTTCGCCATAGTACCAGGTTGGGATGCCCAGCAGCAGAATGTCATAAGCTTCCAGATCTTCTTTGCTGCTTTTTGCAATGTCATGGACATCGGCAACGTCTTTACCAAGCTGTTTTTGAATCATTTTTGCGATATTTTCGGTATTACCGGTGTCGCTGCCGAAAAAGATGCCAGTGATAGCCATGAGTGAAATAACCTCTTGAAACTTATTGAAATGGGGGTGGCAAATTGCCCACGGATAAAGGCAATCATAGCAGAACAGGCAGTCTTGCGGAATCAGCAAACGAGCAGGACTGCACACTGTGCTACACGAAAGTGGATAATTAAACGATGCCCTGATTACGCAGCGCCGCCAGTTGCTGCATCAATATCTCTTCGATCAGTTCGCTACGGCTCATATTACGTGACTCCGCCAGCTCGTTCAGCGCCTCGACAGCTTCCGCATTCAGCTTCAGTTCGACACGCTTAAGGCCACGTACTTTGTCGCGTTTTAGCTGATTGCGTTTATTAATACGCAGCTGTTCATCGCGCGAAAGCGGATTGGTTTTCGGTCGTCCCGGTCGACGCTCGTGCGCGAACAGATCTAATGTCGTACGGTCCGTTTGTTCTTTGGCCATGATCTTGGTGACTTCGGGGGAAACAATCAGCCAGGCGCCTGCCCGGATGGATAGCCCGCCATAATACAACAGCGTGAGGAATCTCGCCAACGCCCACGCGCGGAATGCCGCGCGGACGCTGGGTTTTTAATCAGTTGCGTTAATCATTAAGATAGCGACGGATAGCCCGCAGCACAGCATCTGGTTTTTCTGCGTGTACCCAATGACCCGCGCCTGCAATAACATGCGCTCGTGCTTGCGGGAATTGCGCCAGCAAATCATCACGATACTGTTCAGTAACATACGGGGAATTGCCGCCAGGAATAAACAGAGCTGGGTGGTTCCATGCCGGAATTTTCTCCCAGCCAACAATATGTGGATACTGATCCCATAATACTGGCACGTTAAAACGCCACTCACCGTCAACAAAAGATTTCAGCAGGAATTGAATCACGCCCTCTTCATTAATATATTGGCGCATCACAGCAGCGGCCTGTTGGCGCGTTTGCGCGTCGGAGCCACTGACCGCGTTGATAGCTGCGAAAATTTCATCATGACGGCGTACGTGATAATCCACCGGCGCGATATCGATCGCTACCAGTTTCTCGATGCGGTCGGGCGCCAACGCGGTCAGTGCCATCACAGCTTTACCACCCATTGAATGACCAATAAATGTCGCCTTATCGATCTGCAGCGCATCCAGAGTATCAACAAGATCCTGGGCCATCGCCGGGTAATTCATGTGCGGATCTCGAGGCGAAAGTCCGTGGTTACGCATATCAACCTGGATGATATTGTGATCGTTTACCAGGTCGCGCGCCAGCACGCCGAGATTGTCAAGGCTGCCAAACAACCCGTGGACGAGGACGATGGGAGAATTATTATGCTGATTTTGTGCAGATTGCGCGCGGATATTCAATTTCATGGCAAAGTTCTTTTTTTCGTGTAGTTGGGTTAGGGTATTATGTTGACCATTGTGCCACAGGGCTGCAATAAATAAGGTTTAATCCGATTTTTTCTGCACGCCAGGCTTGACGCTATCCGCTGCCGGGATTTATTCATATACTCCCGGCGACTTGTATTCAGCTAAGACACCGCACTGGATTAAGATGAAAACGATTGAAGTTGATGATGAACTCTACAGCTATATTGCCAGCCACACTAAGCATATCGGCGAGAGCGCATCCGACATTTTACGGCGTATGTTGAAATTTTCCGCCGCATCACAGCCTGCTGCTCCGGTGACGAAAGAGGTTCGCATTGCGTCGCCTGCTATCGTCGAAGCGAAGCCGATCAAAACGATTAAAGACAAAGTACGCGCAATGCGTGAACTTCTGCTTTCCGATGAATACGCAGAGCAGAAGCGCGCGGTCAACCGCTTTATGCTGTTGTTGTCTACACTATATTCTCTTGACGCCCAGGCGTTTGCCGAGGCAACGGAATCGTTGCACGGCCGCACGCGCGTTTACTTTGCAGCAGATGAACAGACGCTGCTGAAAAATGGTAATCAGACCAAGCCGAAGCATGTGCCAGGCACGCCGTATTGGGTGATCACCAACACTAACACTGGCCGTAAATGCAGCATGATTGAACACATCATGCAGTCGATGCAATTCCCGGCGGAATTGATTGAAAAGGTTTGCGGGACAATTTAAAACAACGTTGCAGATAAAGGACAAAGCAATGGCAATCCACAATCGTGCAGGTCAACCTGCACAGCAGAGTGATTTGATAAACGTCGCCCAACTGACGGCGCAATATTATGTACTGAAACCAGAAGCAGGGAATGCGGAGCACGCGGTGAAATTCGGTACTTCCGGTCACCGTGGCAGTGCAGCGCGCCATAGCTTTAACGAGCCGCACATTCTGGCTATTGCTCAGGCGATTGCCGAAGAACGGGCGAAAAACGGCATCACTGGCCCTTGCTATGTGGGTAAAGATACTCACGCCCTGTCCGAACCTGCGTTTATTTCTGTACTGGAAGTGCTGGCAGCGAACGGGGTAGACGTTATTGTGCAGGAAAACAATGGCTTCACTCCGACGCCTGCCGTCTCTAACGCCATTCTGGTTCACAATAAAAAAGGTGGGCCGCTGGCCGATGGTATCGTGATTACGCCGTCCCATAACCCGCCGGAAGATGGTGGTATCAAATACAACCCGCCAAATGGCGGCCCGGCTGATACCAACGTCACCAAAGTGGTGGAAGACAGAGCTAACGCACTGCTGACCGATGGCCTGAAAGGCGTGAAGCGTATCTCCCTCGACGAAGCGATGGCATCCGGTCATGTGAAAGAGCAAGATCTGGTGCAACCGTTCGTAGAAGGTCTGGCGGATATCGTCGATATGGCGGCGATTCAGAAAGCGGGCCTGACGTTGGGAGTCGATCCGCTGGGCGGTTCAGGTATCGAATACTGGAAGCGCATTGGCGAGTATTACAACCTCAACCTGACCATCGTTAACGATCAGGTCGATCAAACGTTCCGCTTTATGCACCTTGATAAAGACGGTGCGATCCGTATGGACTGCTCCTCCGAGTGTGCGATGGCGGGCCTGCTGGCACTGCGTGATAAGTTCGACCTGGCGTTTGCTAACGACCCGGATTATGACCGTCACGGTATCGTCACTCCAGCAGGTTTGATGAATCCGAACCACTACCTGGCGGTGGCAATCAACTACCTGTTCCAGCATCGTCCGCAGTGGGGCAAAGATGTTGCCGTCGGTAAAACGCTGGTTTCTTCTGCGATGATTGACCGCGTGGTCAATGACTTGGGCCGCAAGCTGGTAGAAGTCCCGGTAGGTTTCAAATGGTTTGTTGATGGTCTGTTCGACGGCAGCTTTGGCTTTGGCGGCGAAGAGAGCGCGGGCGCGTCGTTCCTGCGTTTCGACGGTACGCCGTGGTCAACCGATAAAGACGGCATCATCATGTGTCTGCTGGCGGCGGAAATCACCGCTGTCACCGGTAAGAACCCGCAGGAACACTACAACGAACTGGCAAAACGCTTTGGTGCGCCGAGCTACAACCGTTTGCAGGCAGCCGCGACTTCTGCACAAAAAGCGGCACTGTCTAAGCTGTCTCCAGAAATGGTGAGCGCCAGCACTCTGGCAGGCGACCCGATCACCGCGCGCCTGACCGCAGCGCCTGGCAACGGTGCTTCTATCGGCGGCCTGAAAGTGATGACCGACAACGGCTGGTTCGCCGCGCGTCCGTCAGGCACGGAAGACGCATACAAGATTTATTGCGAAAGCTTCCTTGGTGAGGAACATCGCAAGCAGATCGAGAAAGAAGCGGTTGAGATTGTTAGCGAAGTTCTGAAAAACGCGTAATCACAGAAAGTAATAAAAAAGGGCGGTCGGAAGATCGCCCTTTTTACTTATAACAAACACATAACTGCCTGATGCGCTACGCTTACCAGGCCTACGAAGATAGTGCAATATATTGAATTTGCGAGATTTTGTAAGCCGGATAAGGCATTTTCGCCGCATCCGGCAATTCAGCCCCCTAAAGCATAAACCGATACCCAATCCCGGTTTCGGTAATAAAATGGCGAGGACGAGCCGGATCTTGTTCCAGTTTTTGACGCAGATGCCCCATATAAATACGCAAATAGTGACTGTGTTCGACCGCGTTTGGTCCCCACACCTGGTTGAGTAACTGGCGCTGGGTGAGTACTTTTCCGGCGTTGTTGAGCAGCACGGCCAGCAGACGGAATTCTATCGGCGTTAAATGCACTTCTTCTTCGCCACGGTGAATCACCCGGGCGGCTAAATCGACGGTCACATCGGAAAATTTCACCACCGGATCGGGCGCGGCGGTAGCAGAGTGGCGACGTAAGGCGACGCGCAGACGGGCCTGCAATTCGCCAATACCAAACGGCTTACTTAGGTAATCATCAGCTCCGGCATCCAGCGCGGCGATTTTGTCGCTCTCTTCACTACGTGCGGAAAGCACAATCACCGGCACTGCGCTCCACTGACGCAGGTCGCGGATAAACTCAATCCCATCGCCATCGGGCAAGCCGAGATCGAGAATAATCAAATCTGGTTTGCGGGTCGCCGCTTCCAGCAAACCGCGTTGCAGCGTTTCGGCCTCAAAGACGCGCATACCGTCGCCCTCCAGCGCTGTGCGCAGAAAGCGACGAATAGCCTGTTCATCTTCAACAATCAGAACGTTTGTCACATATCCTCATGAAATTCTTCAAGTTCAGGGGCGTTTTGCTGGGGAAGTGTAACACGAAAACAGGCGCCACCTTCCGGTCGGTTGAACGCAGTAATCGTGCCACCGTGTATTTCTACAATCGCCCGACAAATTGCCAGCCCAAGCCCGACGCCCGGTACTGCCGATTCCTTATTCCCTCTGGCAAACTTATCGAAAATAGTTTGCTCTTTGCCATGTGGAATTCCGGGGCCGTTATCCCAGACATCCAGTTGAAGTTTCTCGTCCTCTACATGGGCATCGATACCAATTTCAGCCTGCGCGCCGGCGTATTTCACCGCGTTCTCCAGCAGATTAATCAGTACCCGTTCAAACAATGGCCCGTCAACGTGGATTAAGGTCAGCTGTTCTGGCAGCGAAAGGTTGATAGGCGATGATAATCCCGGCTCCAGCATTTGCAGCGCACTACCGACCACTTCTTCCAGCGTTAACCACTCTTTCTTCAAATTAAAGCCGCCGGACTGAATTCGCGCCATATCGAGCAAATTATTCACCAGTCGGGTGGTATTCAGCACATGCTGGCGAATTTCGCTGGCCTGGCGAGCGTGCGGAGAACCTTCGCTCGCCAGATCGAGCGTTAAAATTTCTGCCTGACCAAACAGCACGGTAAGCGGAGTGCGTAAATCATGTGAAAGCGCCGCCAGCAGAGCGTTGCGGAGCTGTTCCCGTTCGCTGGCCATCCGCGCCTGTTCTTCGCTGGCGGTCAGCGCTAGGCGTTCCAGAGCATTGGCAACTAACAGCGTAAACGTCTCCAGCAGGCGCTGCTGTTCCGGAATCATCAACTGGCGCAAATTCCCCGGTTCTACCACCACCAGACCGTAGGTTTTCTCACCGCTTTTTAACGGCAAAATCTGGTACGGCACGCCGGGTAAGGTGTCGGTGCCAGCACCAGCCGGTTGGCCTTTGTCAAAACTCCAGCGAGCGATAGCATCGTCCCACGGCGTCATCCCCTGCGGATGCGTTAGCGGTAGTAATATACCGTTGTCATCAGGCAGCAACACCTGGCTGCGGGCATGAAAAGTAGAAGCAATAAACTGTTCACTGGTGGCGGCGATATCTTGCGGACTACGGCCCACCGCCAGCGTTTTTGACATTTCATATAAGTGTCGCGTGCGTTGCTCGCGGTAACGGGCTACCCGTGCCTGATAACGCACGCCAGCGGTGAGATTGCCGATCACCAGCCCGACGGTTAGCATCACCGAGAAAGTCAGCAGATATTGCACATCAGAGACGGCGAGCGTACCGCGTGGGGCGATAAAAAAGAGATCGAAACTCACCACGTTAATGACCGTGGCGACCACCGAAGGCCAGCGTCCATAAAACAGCGCCACCACCACGACACCAAGCAGATACAGCATCACCAGGTTTGCGGCATCAAACGCCATCAGCCACTGCATGGCAATTAAGGTGATAACGGCACATAACGCGGCGGCAACCATGCATCCCTGAATCTGTACGCGCCACTTATCTTTAAAAGAGCGGCTATCCGGCGCGTTATTAATGGTGCGAGCGGGTGGTTCATCAAGCGCGACCAGTACCTGATCGAGATCGGGGGCGATACGTGCCAGTCGGTCAGCAAAAGTTTCCCGACGCCACCAGCGGCGCGAGGCCGGGCGACCGAGAATAATCTTGCCGAGATTATGTTCACGGGCATAACGGACAACCGCTTTTTCTTCCGCCGGCTCAGAAAGCGTTGCCGTCTCTGCGCCTAACTCCTGCGCCAGACGCAAGGCGCTGAGAATTGCCCGGCGTTTTTTCTCCGGTAAGCGGTGCAGGGCAGGGGTTTCAACATATATCGCGTGCCAGATGCTCCCCAACCGTGACGCCAGCCGCGCCGCCGCGCGGACCAGTTTTTCGCTGCCGGTATTATGCCCGATGCATAAAAGGATCGCGTCTCGCGTGTGCCAGACTTTCTCTTCGCCAGGATGTCCCCGCCAGGCACGCATTTGTTCATCTACGCGATCGGCAGTACGGCGCAGCGCCAGCTCGCGCAGGGCGATCAGATTGCCTTTGCGGAAAAAATGCTCAATGGCGCGTTCCGCTTGCCCGGCAATGTAGACTTTGCCTTCTTTCAGCCTTTGACGCAGATCGTCCGGGGGCAGGTCCACCAGTACTACGTCGTCGGCGGCATCGAAAAAAGGATCGGGCACGGTTTCCCGCACCTGAATTCCGGTGACGCCGCTGACCACATCGTTCAGGCTTTCCAGATGCTGAACGTTGACGGTAGTGAAAACATCAATGCCAGCTTCCAGCAGCTCTTCAATGTCCTGCCAGCGTTTAGGATGACGGGAACCTGGCGCATTACTGTGCGCCAGTTCGTCCATTAAGATCAGTGCCGGACGGCGGGCGAGGGCGGCATCGAGATCAAACTCGCTGATATGCCGCCCACGATACGCCAGGCGTTTCAGTGGTAGAACAGCCAGACCTTCCAGCATTGCGGCGGTATCTTTCCGACCGTGGGTTTCTACCACGCCAACCACAATATCCAGCCCTTGCGCCCGCAGCCGCTGGGCTTCTGCCAGCATCGCCCAGGTCTTTCCGACGCCAGCACAGGCACCGAAGAAAACTTTTAGCTTTCCCCGATGCGGCGCGGCAGTTTGTTCCAGCAGACGATCGGGGTCGGGACGTAAGGGTTCGTTATTCATCAAGCTTATCCAGCGCCAGGTTGAGTTCGACAATGTTGACGACCGGCTGGCCGATATATTTCACCAGCGGTTGTTGGCTGTATTTTGCGACCAGTTGCGTGAGCTGTTCAACGCTGAGATTACGCGCTTTCGCCACGCGTGGGATCTGCCAGGCCGCTGCTTGCGGGGTAATGTTATTGTCCAGCCCGCTTGCCGACGCCGTCACCAGTTCAACCGGAACGCTCGTGCTGGCGTCCGGGTTAGCTGCCCGTAATGCAGCAACGCGTGCAGCTATTTGTTTATCCAGCTCCGGATTACTGACTGCCAGATTGCTCCCGCCAGAAGCCTGTGGATTATAGGGCATTTCTGCCGTTGCCGACGGGCGGCCATGAAAATAGCCGTTGCCGGTAAAATTCTGCCCGATTAACGCCGAGCCGCGCACCGTATCACCTTCACGAATCAATGAACCATTGGCCTGCCAGGGAAACCACCATTGCCCCAGCGCGGTGGTCAGCAGCGGGTACACACCGCCGGTAATCAGTAACAGAAAGAGAAATGTCGATAATGCCGGACGTAATCCACTCATGGTAATCCTCACACCAGACCGCAAACGGTCAGCAGTAAATCAATCACTTTGATACCGATAAACGGCACCAGCAGCCCACCCAGACCGTAAATCCATAAGTTACGGCGCAACATGGCAGAAGCCGTTAGCGGTTTATAACTCACGCCTTTTAACGCCAGGGGAATCAAAAAGACGATAATCAAGGCGTTGAAAATCACCGCACTGAGAATGGCGGAGTCGGGCGAATGCAGGCGCATGATGTTCAGCGCATTTAACTGCGGATACGTTGCCGCGAACGCCGCCGGAATAATGGCGAAGTATTTCGCCACATCATTGGCGATACTGAAGGTGGTGAGTGAGCCACGGGTCATCAACATTTGTTTGCCAATGTGCACCACCTCGATCAACTTGGTCGGGTTGGAGTCGAGATCCACCATATTGCCTGCTTCTTTCGCCGCCTGAGTGCCGGAGTTCATCGCTACCGCGACATCGGCCTGCGCCAGCGCCGGAGCATCGTTAGTGCCGTCGCCGGTCATCGCCACTAAACGGCCTTCCGCCTGATACTGACGAATCAACGCCAGCTTGGCCTCCGGTGTCGCTTCGGCGAGGAAATCATCGACGCCCGCTTCCGCAGCAATCGCGGCGGCTGTCAGACGGTTATCGCCGGTAATCATCACCGTTTTAATGCCCATTTTGCGCAGCTGGGCGAAGCGCTCCTTAATGCCGCCTTTGACGATATCTTTCAGCGCAATAACGCCCAGTACGCGGGAACCTTCTACTACTACCAGTGGCGTGGCCCCCTGACGCGCAACCTGATCGACTTTTTGATCAACATCGGCAGGGAAGTGACCACCGTTAACTTCAACGTGGCGGCGAATGGCATCGACAGAACCTTTACGGATCATACGGTTGTCGATATTGATCCCGCTCATTCGACTTTGCGCAGTAAATGGCACAAAGGTGGCATGGAGCGACTGCACATCGCGCTCGCGCAGGTTAAAACGCTGCTTTGCGAGGATCACAATGCTGCGGCCTTCCGGCGTTTCATCGGCCAGCGAAGCCAGCTGCGCGGCGTCGGCCAGCGTTTTTTCCTCTACGCCCTGCGCGGGGATAAACTCCGATGCCTGACGGTTACCTAGCGTGATGGTGCCGGTTTTATCCAGCAGCAGAACGTCAACGTCACCCGCCGCTTCAACTGCACGCCCGCTGGTGGCAATTACATTCGCGCCCAGCATTCGACTCATCCCGGCGACGCCGATCGCCGACAACAGGCCGCCGATGGTGGTAGGGATCAGGCAGACCAGCAGCGCCACCAGTACCGTCACGCTGACCGCGTTGCCGCCCCAGGCGGTAAATGGCCACAGCGTTGCGGTTGCCAGTAAAAAGACGACGGTCAGGGCAACCAGCAGGATGGTCAGGGCAATCTCGTTCGGTGTTTTGCGTCGCTGTGCGCCTTCCACCATCGCGATCATCCGATCCAGAAATGTCTCGCCAGGGTTAACGCTGCACTCAATCACCAGCCAGTCAGAAAGAATACGTGTACCGCCAGTGACGGAGGCAAAATCGCCGCCGGATTCACGAATAACCGGTGCCGATTCCCCGGTGATGGCGCTCTCATCGACCGATGCGCCACCTTCAATAACTTCACCATCGCAGGGGATAATATCGCCTGCTTCTACCAGCACGATGTCGCCTTTACGCAGTTGATCGGCAGGAACTTTGTCTGCCGCAGCGCCATATTTCGGCTCGCGCAGCTTGCGGGCAAAGGCGGTTTTTTTCACCCCTTTCAGACTGTTGGCCTGTGCTTTACTGCGGCCTTCTGCCAGCGCCTCGGCGAAATTAGCGAACAGTACGGTGACCCACAGCCAGCCGCTAATTGCCGCACTAAACAGCGCATTGCCAGGCATCGCGCCGCTCGCTATCGCGATGCTAATAAAGGTAGTCAGCAGACTGCCGATCCAGACGATAAACATCACCGGATTGCGCCATTGCGCCTGCGGATTTAATTTTTTCACCGCTTCTTTTAGCGCCTGAACGACAAGTGTTGGTTCGAATAGCGCCAGTTGTTTACGACTCATATTCAGTACTCACTCAATATCATCAGGAGAGATATTCAGCCACCGGACCAAGCGCCAGGGCAGGGATAAAGGTCAGTGCGCCAACCAGCAACACGGTGCCGATTAACAGGCCAACAAACAGCGGGCCGTGCGTTGGCAGTGTGCCGGAGCTGGCGGGTTGGCTCTTTTTACTCACCAGCGAACCGGCAATCGCCATTACCGGGATAATCACCCCGAAGCGCCCGACAAACATGCACAACGCCAGCAAACAGTTCCAGAACGGAGAGTTAGCGTTTAATCCGGCAAAGGCGCTGCCGTTGTTGTTAGCGGCGGACGACACGGCGTACAGCACTTCGCTAAAACCGTGCGGGCCAGGGTTGAGCATGGCGCTACGTCCGGCGTCGGTCATCATCGCCAGCGCCGCGCCCATCAACACCAGCATTGGAGTGACCAGAATCGCCAGCGCGGTCAGTTTCATCTCGCGCACGTCGATTTTTTTACCCAGATATTCCGGTGTGCGACCAATCATCAGTCCGGCAATAAACACCGCCAGCAGGACGAACAGCATCATGCCGTAAAGACCAGAACCGACACCGCCGAATACCACTTCACCAATCTGCATCAGCCACATTGGCACCATGCCGCCGAGAGCGGTAAACGAATCATGCATCGCAATCACCGCGCCGCAGGAAGCCGCCGTAGTCACGACTGCAAACAGGCTGCTGACCAGCACGCCAAAACGGCTCTCTTTACCTTCCATATTGATGCTACTGTCCGCGCCGAGCGTCAGCAGATGTGGATTACCCTGAACTTCTGCCCACATCACCACGGCCACACAGATGACAAAAATGACCGACATCGCCCATAGAAACATGCGTCCCTGACGACGATCGCCTGCCACTTCGCCAAAGGCAAAGCACAGTGCCGTTGGGATCAAGAAGATCGCCAGCATTTGCACGAAGTTGGTCAGTGCGGTCGGGTTTTCAAACGGATGCGATGAGTTGGCATTAAAGAAGCCACCGCCGTTAGTACCGAGCATCTTGATCGCTTCCTGAGAAGCCACCGGACCCATTGGTAACAGTTGTTGTGCTCCTTCGACGGTCGTCACCGCCTGATAGGGCAGAAAGTTTTGCAGCGCACCTTGTTGAATAAAAAACAGGGCGATCAACAACGCCACAGGGGCTAACACCCATAACGTAATGCGTAGCAGATCGACCCAGGCATTGCCGAGCGTGCACATGCTCTGGCGGGTAAATGCGCGGATGAGGGCAAAAATCACCGCAATCCCGCTGGCGGCAGAAAGAAAGTTTTGCACCGTTAAGCCCGCCATCTGGCTGAAATAGCTCAACGTCGTTTCACCGCTGTAAGCTTGCCAGTTGGTATTGGTGACAAAGCTGACGGCAGTATTGAGCGCCAGATCCCACGACAGCCCCGGCAACTGCTGCGGATTAAGCGGCAGATAGTGCTGACCGAGTAACATAAAAAACAGCACCGCCAGCCCCAACATATTCAGACAGAGAATGGCAGAGAGATATTGCTTCCAGTTCATCTCTCGGTCAGAGACGCCAAGTACACGAAAGAGTACGTGCTCAACGCCCGCCGTACCGGGAAGAGGAATGTCATTAATAAGCCGTGCCAGCCCGTTGCCTAAAGGGCGCGCCAGCACCATTAGCACCAGTAAAAACGTGGCGATCAGTAAGAACCCTTGCGCAGCCATCAGAACGTCTCCGCATTGATCAGGGCATAAACCAGATAACCCAGTAATAAAAACACCAGCAACACGCCGGCTATCACGCCTGCACTCACAGTGCACCTCCAGTGGCCTAAAAGTGATACCGGAAGGGTAGAATTCTGGCTGCAAAGATTTCGCAAAAATCTGCGGATGGGGTGTAAAAAAAGTATAAAAATGGCAAAAGCCATAATCTAACTAATGGTTAGTATTGTTTTAACTTTTTTGTAACTTAATTACGCGGTGAATGTAAATAAACCATCAATAAGCAAAAATAAGTGGTCGGATGAGTGGTAAAATTACACAAAAGGCGGTACTATTTTCATCAGATAAACATATTCATTTTGCCGGTGCCATTCACCGGGTAGATACAAGAAAGGGGGAGAAAAGTATGGAACTCTATAAAGAATATCCTGCATGGCTTATCTTTTTACGCCGTACTTATGCGGTTGCTGCGGGCGTTCTGGCGCTGCCTTTCATGCTTTTCTGGAAAGACCGCGCCCGCTTTTACAGCTACCTGCACCGCGTCTGGTCGAAAACCAGCGATAAACCGGTGTGGATGGATCAGGCCGAAAAGGCAACCGGTGATTTTTATTGATTGCTGAATCTTGAATACATTGAAAACCGCCAGCGGAAACGCTGGCGGTTTTTTTGTATCAGGAAGACGTTCAGATAAATATTTATACACTGCATTACCCAACTGAAATATATATTCATGAAATATATATAAATATTTTCCTAATTGCTGCTATCTGACGGGTATCTCACTTAAGGCTTTCTTATAAGTCTTTAGAGTGAGAACCATGAGTGCGGTAGCTATGGGGTTTATATGTCCTCAGAAGGATTACGTTTCACCCTGTCGGTGGACGGCATTGTGGAGATGGCGACGGCGGTGGTGAGCTTCCGTCTGTACCAGCACCACTGCACCCCGTTCATCCTGGAAGTGGAGATTGCCAGCGGGCTGTTCCGACCTGACGGCGGAGGATTTTCTGGAGAAGAAGACGGTGCTGACGGTCTGGCAGGGTGATATCCCGCAGCGTTACGTCAGCGGTATCGTGAACGGGGTGTCGCCGGGGGTGAATAACGGCTGGCAGATGCGTTATTCCCTGAGCATCAGCCCGCCGCTGTGGCGGGCAGGGTTACGGCAGAACTTCCGTATCTTCCAGCAGCAGGACATCCGGACAATATCAGCCCAGCTTCTTGACGAGAACGGGGTGACGGCATGGATGCCGCTGTTCTATGAGGAGCATCCGGCGCGGGAGTTCTGCGTGCAGTACGGAGAGAGCGACCTGGCGTTTCTGACACGACTGTGGGCGGAGGAAGGCATCTTCTTTTATGAGCGCTGCGCAAAGGAAGGGCCGGAGCAGAAGCTGGCGGTGTGTGATGATGTGGCGGGGCTGACGGGAATGGGGGCGCTGGCGTTTAACCCGAACACCACGACCGGGGGAACGACGGAGTATATCAGCGAGTTCCGTTACCGGGCGCAGATAAGCGTGGCGTCGGTGGAGACGCAGGATTATACGTTCAAAACGCCGGGGTGGCCGGGGTACTACCGCCATGACGGGGAGAGCCTGAACGGGCAGCACACGGAGTACGAGATATTTGATTATCCGGGACGGTTCAAGGATGAGCAGCACGGGCGGGACTTTGCGCGTTACCAGACGGAAGGGTGGCGGAACGGGTCGGAGACGGCAAGCGGGGTGTGTAACACGGCACGGCTGTGGCCGGGAACGCGGTTCACGCTGACGGGGCATCCGCAGAAGATGCTGAACCGGGAATGGCAGGTTGTGGGAAGTACGCTGCTGGGAGAACAGCCGCAGGCGCTGCACGGGAGTCAGGGAAAGGGAACGACGCTGATAAACCAGTTTGAGGTGATACCGGCAGACAGGACGTGGCGTCACGCACCGCTGCCGAAGCCGAAGGTGGACGGCCCGCAGAGTGCCATCGTCACCGGTCCGAAGGGCAAGGAGATATTCTGCGACGAACATGGCCGGGTGCGGGTGAAGTTTCACTGGGACCGTTATCACGGTATGACGGAGGAGAGTTCATGCTGGATACGGGTGTCGCAGGCGTGGGCGGGACCGGGGTTCGGCAACCTGGCGATACCGCGGGTGGGTCAGGAAGTGATAGTGGACTTTCTGAACGGTGACCCGGACCAGCCGATAATCATGGGCCGGACCTACCATGAGGACAACCGTTCGCCGGGAGACCTGCCGGGGACGAAGACGCAGATGACCATCCGGTCGAAGACCTATAAAGGAAGCGGCTTTAACGAGCTGCGGTTTGAAGACGCCACGGACAGTGAGCTGGTGTATATCCATGCACAGAAAAATATGCAGGTCGTTGTGCTGAACAGTAAAGACAAGCGGGTCAACTATGACCGGACGGTCAGCATCGGGCATGATGAATCCCTGGTGGTGGCAAATGACCGGAAAGTGACGGTTGAAGGTAAACAGGACCATAAAACCACCAAAGACCATGTCAGCCTGACAGAGGGCAATCAGGGAGTGGAGGTGAAAGGCGATCTGGCACAGAAAATAAGCGGCGCACTGGGTATCAGCGTACAGGGCGATATTGTGTTACAGAGCGACAGCAAAATCAGTCTGCGGGTGGGCGGTTCATTTGTGGTGATCCATTCCGGTGGCGTGGATATTAAGGGCGCGAAAATCAATCTTAACGGCGGAGGCAGTCCGGGTGACGTGATCCTACCGATGCGCCCGGTGATCCTGAAAGCCGCAGCCGGGAGTGGTTCGATGTTTGTGGCGCACTGCCCGAAGGAGGATAAGTGATGAAAACGGCACCCATACAGTACGCCATTGTTGATGGTGCTGTGGAGGAAGGACTGCTGGATTTTTTACAGGAAAAAAAACCTCCACACTGCTGCTTATTTCCGCCGCCTGTACAACCAGATTTAGAGGCGTTGGCTCCTTGGCTGGTGGAGGTAACGCCGGAAGTGACTGCGTGGCTGGGTACGAAAGATACACCGTGGGGAATATATGTCTCCTCATACAGTAAAATCCATGTAGTGCTGCAGCATTTTCGCCGTTATCTGTGGGTTAATATACCTGAAAGAAGCAAACCAGTTTTGTTCCGGTTTTATGACCCACGGAACATATGGTCGCTGGTCAGCGTACTGACCCCACGGGAGTTACTTTTGTTTATTGACCCAATAGATAAAATCAGCACCTGGTATGCAGGAGAAGAGCGGGAAGATAACTTTTCATCACTTCGTCGACCTGATGCCAGAAGAATACCATCGAAAAATAACACCATACTGACATTCAGCCACAGACAATATGAAAACCTTAACAGGCAGGCTCAGAATAATTACATTCAGAAATTAACTCGGTATATTCATAATTATTATACATCATCCAATTATTTTTCTGACAAAGATTACGCATGCATAAATCGACAGGCTGAAGATTATTTTTTACTTTGTCAGTCTCTGGATATTACCGACGATCGTTCTGTCAGAGGGATTGTATTTTTACTATTAAAAAACACCATAACCGATAGTACCAATATTCCCCAGCAATGGCTGGATATACTGAATAATAAGGAAAGGCCCGCATACAACCGGGTTGAAATGTTACTTTTACAGGAGCTGGGATTTATACCTCAGTAAGGGAACTATATGACAACACCTTCAGCAACTGCCGGAAAGGTCTGTGTGGAGTGCAATATACCAGACACATGCTTACTGGATATAATTACTGATTTCCCCAACAATAAAGAACATCATACATGGTCAAAAGAAGGTTCTATTTATTTAAATTTACTGGATGAAGGCGATGGATGTGATGGAACTATTACTATCATTAGTAAATGCAATAAAAGTGGATGTCCGGTGGCATGGATGGAGGAGATTGCAGGAGGAACATCTGAATCACTGACATCTGATGGAGTTCCGAATAAAGTCAAGTTATCTTACAAAGGACAAGAGTCATGCTTAACAAATATAACAGATATAATAGATTGTTTTTTTCCGCCATATTATTATTTAACTTCAATCATCCCTCCAGCAAGTTTTTCAGAGGGGCCAGCCACATATATTGTGGTTGCAAATGGATGTTACGAGTGGGGGCAGTATGTTACAATATATGTTCAGCCAACTATTGAACTCCGTGCGAGTTTAGGTTTAAGTTATGAATTAGGCGCTGATATAAAAGAGAGGAGCATCAAAGAACGCAGAGATGAACGGATAAAGTCTCGCTTAACGATGGAAAACACAAAACCTAAAAATGGTAATAAACTACGTGATGGCTGGACATATGCAACAGATAAATTTAAGTTAACTAATTCATTAGATATGACTTTTGATTATGGATTAAAAATATGTAACACTGAATATACAGAAGAATATAAAAAAAATATCAAAAATAAAATTACAACAGCATCATCAATACACTCCAGTTCGATTGATAAACTATTGGGTTGTGTAAATAAATATTTTGCACCAGATCCTGATAATAACAATAAAACTCGTGAATATGAAGTATTTAGTACAAATCTAGAGCCGGTAACATTGGGGGTCTCATATGCTTATCAATATACAGATGTTCATGATGGTCCTTGTCATTTTTTTGGTCTATATGGAGAACCCTTATTAGAAGGTGGTTTAAGGTTTGATATCATTCAGTTTATATGTGCTTATTGTAAAATAGATCATCTTGCAAATAAATGCAGAAAATACTTAGACAAGCATGGTGTTAGCGTCGAGTGTTATATTGAAATACTTTTAGGTATTAATATTAACTTAGGTGTTTCATATAAAAGTAAAAATGATGAATGGTCCATTGGTATATTAGAAAAAAACCAGCTTTACTTAGGTATAAAAGGGGTTGTTAGTGCAACATTTGAAGCAGAAGTAATGTGTGTCGAATTAAGTCTCGGGGCCGAAGGCCGCATCGAGGCCAAGGCTGGATTTGAGGTAGACTCTCATGATGATGGAATTGACCTTGTAGGCTATCACGATGGTATTAAAGGATATTTTGCGTTTTCGTACGATGTGGCATTTGCCGATGGCGACGATGGAAAAGAAGAACAAGGCACCTCTACTCATGAAAATAAAACAGAAACAGAGTGGCAGTTGGCAGATCCCCTCAAAGCGAGTGAATCTCCATTGCGGGCTAACCTATATGGAAAAATCCGACAAATTTCCAAACCAGCTATAACACCTCCCTCAAATTAATATTTTAATTCAACCAAGGAAAATTACTGAACTCATCAATCATGTATATGAAAAGGAAAAATATGAAAACCATATTGCCATTATTAATGTATTTATTAACTGGAGGCGTCATGATTTCGTCTAGCGATGCAATTGGAAGTGAAAAGAAAATTCGTAGTCTTTTTGATATAAAATATGCTTTTTGTTCTATAAAAACCAATGGTGTTTTAGGAATGGATAATCGTAAATCTGCATATGCGGGTAGAGGAGGGGGGAGTTCCAGCACTAATGCTATGATGTTTCTTGAAAATGGTGAGAATGAGATAAGCTTGGAAATTGGTGCATTAGGGTGGTTTTCAAGAGAAAACATTAGCGATCAAGAACGTTCACATTTCAACACACAATCTGGATGTAAAGTAGATTTAGTACGAATAGATAAACAAAACCAAGTAAATCTAGCATCAATAAATGTAACTATCAACAAAGATGGTATTCCTGAAGTTAACTCAAACGATAAGAGTACGATTATACGGAAGAAGATATTTGCAGAACAAGCGATACCTGGCCATATAGAACCTAAATTTTATTGGGAAAAATATTACCCACCCCAAATGATAGTTTATCAATTTACAAAAAAAATCAATATAAGCGGCATACCAGAATGGCAGTGGATACACGCGACCCCATTTAATGGTAGCGATGAGCAAATGCAAAAATTACGTGTGGCATATATAAAAATGGCTGATGTCATTAATAATAGAGATCGAGAAAAATTAAAAAAAATCAGCCAAATAGCTCTTAAGGCATGGTCTACAACCACAGGGGATAGTGAGGATGATATACTACTATCACTCTACCCTAAAGATAAACTAGAGGGAGGCATAGCTAAAATCGATCCTATAAAATGGGATAATTATGAAGTTAGAGTCATGAATAATGGAAGAATGGTTCAGCTATATAATAAATCTGAGCCAAGATATTCTCCTTTAACATACCATTATGTTAACAAAAAAGGTAACAATGCAATAAACTACTTCGCACCAATATTTTCTTTAATTAATGGGGAATTTGTGCCCGTTATTTAATTTTGGAGAACCAGAATGCCCTTAGCCGCCAAACTCACCGACAAAGGTACCCGGCATGACGGTTATTATGAGACCGTCATCACTGCCGGGTCATCCACCGTTTTTATCGATGGTCTCCCCGCAGCCCGTCAGGGAGATCCGCTGACGCCGCATGATAAACCGAAGCATCCCCCTCATCCCCGTAAAATCGCCAGAGGTTCTTCAACCGTCTTTATTGACGGCCTGCCCGCCGCCAGAACCGGCGATGCCATCGACTGTGGGGGGGGGTTATCGGTGCGGTACGGTAAATATAGGCTGATATGTCTGAGAGGTATTTATGTCCTTAAAAGGTCTTCGCTTTACGCTGGAGGTTGACGGTCAGGAGCCGGACACCTTTGCAGTGGTGAATTTCAGGTTAATCCAGAACCAGTCTTATCCGTTTGTGATGAGTGTGGATGTTGCCAGCGACTCGTTTATGCAGACGGCGGAGATGCTGCTGGAGAAGAAGGCGATGCTGACCATCTGGCAGGGCGTCATCCCGCTGCGTTATGTCACAGGCGTGGTGGCAGGCTTTGGTAACGGTGGCGAATGACCGGTGTATCACGATACGTAATGACCAGACGCTGAAGGCGACGAATGACCGGACGGTGAGCGTGAGTCACGATGACGGACTGTATGTCAGAAATGACCGTAAGGTGACAGTAGAAGGGAAGCAGGAGCACAAAACGACGGGGAACCATATCAGCCTGGTGGAGGGGAAGCACAGCCTGGAGGTGAAGGGCGACCTGGCGGAAAAGGTGAGCGGTGCGCTGGGAATGAAGGTCCGGGATGAAATCGTACTGGAGAGCGTCGGTAAAATCACGCTGAAAGTGGGTGGTTCGTTTGTGGTCATCCATTCAGGCGGAGTGGACATCGTCGGGCCGAAAATCAATCTCAATAGCGGTGGTAGTCCGGGAACGCCGGTGCCGACGTTACGACCGGCGGTGCTGAAGGCGCTGAAAGAAGATGATAATGGCGGACCTGGAACTGAAGGGGCGGAGCCGCCACGGAAAAATGTACAGGAAGCCTTTGATCCTCCCCGGCAGGATAAGGTACCGCCACAACGGCCTGGAAGATTCTCACGATAAGGACTGAACATGAAAATCAGCTATCCCATCAGGGATAAAGAAGGCAAAGAGTTCCGCTCACTGGATGAGATAATGCGGCTTATTGACGCAGAAGCGCACGGAACCTAGCTGCTGGGTGGAAACGGGCTGTGGCACGGCGGGATACATATCAGTGACGTGTCTAATCCGTTATCAGCCCTGAAACCGGATACCGCCGCTACCGGGGAGCCGGTTCCTCTTCAGTTTATGGTCGATGGCACTATTGCGGCATACCGGATAAACAATGATTATCTGAAGGCCTCCTATAAAGGGCAGGAGCTCCGTTACAGCAGCACATTTGTTCTGGTGAAATCGCAGTGCCAGCCAGACCCGCAAAAGGAAGAAAGCTGGCTGGATTTTTACTGCCTCTATATGCATCTGGCCCCGGTGAACGATTATCCCGGCTCCCCCTGTTATAAAGTTAAAACCGGGCATGGCGGCATATTGCTGCATCAATACGTCCCGGGAAAGAACGGTCTTCCGGAAGGGCAGGAAAGCGGAGATCATGCCACGTACCGGATACCCCCGAAAATCAGCGGAAACAGGACGCTTAATGCGGGAGATCGGTTTGTGTCATCCCGGACCGGACGTTTTTACGTGACCAATAACGGCCAGCCGGTTCTGACGACATTCGGACTGGTTCGCCTGCTGGAAGGCGATAAACCGGGGAATGAGCAGTACTGGGTGACCCTGGCTCCGGAACTGATGGAGTCAGATGGCGAAATACAGATGCTGATGCCTGAGTGGATGCAGAAGGCGAAGGCGAAAGGCATTTTTGACTCGGTACAGACGGTCGACGAAACGGAAGAGTGGAAGGTCAGTGCCGGAACACCGGTCGGATTTATGGGATGTGAGGATTATCCCGGCGAGGGAAGCGGTGAAATTGAGTGCGAGTGGTTCGTCCATCTGGAGGTTCTGAGTACAGACCCGAATATGCCAAAGTTCTTATCCAACCCGGCAGGCGTTAAGGGAGAAAAACGGACTGTTCTGGCACCAAAAGGGATAATTTTATACACCCGTCAGGCCGTTTCGGGACAGGAGGTATTTACCGCAACCGCAGCCACACTGGGTGCTCAGCGCGTTCTTCCGCGGGAAGCCACGACACCGGTTACGGATGAATCGCAGCAGTGGTGGTTTAATATCACCGGAACCGGCTGGCTGCCACAGAAGGATGTTGAAGAGGCCGGGCAGTACGATTTACTGAAGCTGGGTTTTCAGCCGCTGGAGGAGAACAGCAGCGGTGATATGACGTACAGCCCGTACGAAGGATGGGTGCCGGAAGCGTTTGACTCAATAAGCCGTGCAGCAGAACAGGGAGATGAGTCAGGGAAAGATCACGTAACGCTGCTTTATTGTACTAAATGATTCGCATTTTATGTTCAATAATTGAGATATTCCTTATTACCTAAAACTGTTTTTCATAGCTTATATATAATCAAATACTCCTTACATAAATAAGGAGAGCAAAATGGAACTTAAAAAATTGATGGAACATATTTCTATTATCCCCGATTACAGACAAGCCTGGAAAGTGGAACATAAATTGTCAGATATTCTACTGTTGACTATTTGTGCCGTCATTTCTGGGGCAGAAGGTTGGGAAGATATAGAGGATTTTGGGGAAACACATCTCGATTTTTTAAAACAATATGGTGATTTTGAAAATGGTATTCCTGTTCACGATATCATTGCCAGAGTTGTATCCTGTATCAGTCCTGCAAAATTTCACGAGTGCTTTATTAACTGGATGCGTGACTGCCATTCATCAAATGATAAAGACGTCATTGCAATTGATGGAAAAACACTCCGGCACTCGCATGATAAAAGTCGTCGCAGGGGAGCTATTCACGTTATTAGTGCGTTCTCAACAATGCATAGTCTGGTTCTCGGGCAGATCAAGACGGATGAGAAATCCAATGAGATTACAGCGATTCCTGAACTTCTTAACATGATGGATATTAAGGAAAAAATCATCACAACTGATGCAATGGGATGCCAGAAAGATATTGCAGCGAAGATACAACAACAAGGTGGCCGATTACTTATTCGCTGTAAAAGGAAATCAGGGACGGCTCAAGAAAGCCTTTGAGGGAAAATTTCCGCTTAAAGAATTAAATAATCCTGAATATGACAGTTATGCAATAAGTGAAAAGAGTCACGATAGAGAAGAAACCCATCTTCATATTGTTTGCGACGTCCCGGATGAACTTATTGATTTCACGTTTGAATGGAAAGGGCTGAAGAAATTATGCATGGCAGTCTCATTTCGCTCAATAACAACAGAACAAAAGAAAGAGCCCGAAATGATGGTCAGATATTATATCAGATCTGCTGATTTAACCGCAGAGAAGATTGCGACAGCGATTCGAAATCACTGGAACGTGGAGAATAAGCTGCACTGGCGCCTTGACGAGGTAATGAATGAAGACGACTGCAAAATAAGAAGAGGAAACGCAGCAGAATTATTTTCAGGTATACGGCACATCGCTATTAATATTTTGGCGAAAGATAAGGTATTCAAGGCTGGGTTAAGACGTAAGATGAGAAAAGCATCTATGGACATAGACTACCTCGCGTCAGTCCTTGCGGGGTGCGGGCTTTCGTAATCTTGCCCTGGGGTAAGAAATTAAATCTTCCCGGATTTTTATTATTTAATTCTCGTTTAGCACACTCACGCATTCCTACAACAGGATTAGCCCCACAAATCTCATTCCCCATCGTCTACACTTACTCCTGTAAACCGTTCAGGAGCAGTAATGGATCACCAACTATTAGATGACAGCACCCTTATCCGCATTTTTGTTTTGCATGAGTTACATAATCTCAAAGAGCGAGGCTTAACGCGCGGGGCGCTTCTCGATTATCACAGCCGCTATAAGCTCGTATTTCTGGCTCATTCCCAGCCTGAGTACCGCAAACTTGGCCCGTTTGTGGCTGATATTCACCAGTGGCAAAATCTTAATGACTATTACAATCAGTACCGCCAGCGCGTAATTGTTTTGCTTTCTCACTCCGCCAACTCGCGCGATCACACCAACGTTTTGATGCACGTTCAGGGTTATTTCCGTCCCCATCTTGACTCCACGGAACGGCAGCACCTGGCTGCGCTTATCGACAGTTATCGCCGTGGCGAGCAACCTCTTCTTGCGCCGCTGATGCGTATCAAACACTATATGGCGCTTTACCCTAACGCCTGGCTTTCAGGGCAGCGTTATTTCGAACTTTGGCCGCGTGTTATTAACTTGCGCCATGCAGGAGTTTTATGACCACCCATCTGGTCTGGTTTCGCCAGGATTTACGTCTGCACGATAATCTCGCGCTGGCTGCCGCCTGCCGTAATTCGTCTGCACGTGTGGTGGCGCTGTATATCGCCACACCACGTCAGTGGGCAGCGCATAACATGTCGCCGCGTCAGGCTGAATTTATCAATGCTCAACTTAATGCACTGCAAATTGCACTGGCGGAAAAAAGTATTCCTTTATTATTCCGTGAAGTGGATGACTTTGCCGCCAGCGTCGAAATAGTTAAACAGGTGTGCGAGGAAAACCGCGTTACCCATCTTTTTTATAACTATCAGTATGAAGTGAATGAGCGGGCGCGGGATGTGCAGGTTGAGAGAGCGCTGCGTAACGTGGTGTGTGAAGGATTTGATGACAGCGTGATCCTGTCGCCAGGCGCGGTGATGACCGGCAATCACGAGATGTACAAAGTCTTTACGCCATTTAAAAACGCCTGGTTGAAACGGCTGCGGGAAGGGCTCCCGGAGTGTGTCACTGCACCAAAAGTGCGCCCATGCGGGGCGATAGCAGCAGGCGCGCCAATTGCGCTGAATTATCCCCGTCAGTCTTTCGAAACCGCACATTTTCCGGTGGAAGAAAAAGCAGCGATTGCGCAATTACGCCAGTTTTGCCAGAACGGTGCTGGAGAGTACGAGCAACAGAGAGATTTTCCGGCAGTGGATGGTACCAGCCGTTTGTCCGCCAGCCTGGCAACGGGCGGGTTATCGCCTCGCCAGTGCTTGCATCGCCTGTTGGCGGAACAACCGCAGGCGCTGGAAGGTGGACCGGGTAGTGTCTGGCTTAATGAGTTGATATGGCGCGAGTTTTACCGTCACCTGATAACGTATCACCCATCGCTGTGTAAACATCATCCGTTTATTGCCTGGACCGACCGCGTACAGTGGCAAAGCAATCCCGCGCATTTAAAGGCCTGGCAGGAAGGTAAAACCGGATACCCGATTGTCGATGCCGCCATGCGTCAGCTTAACAGCACTGGCTGGATGCATAACCGTCTGCGGATGATCACAGCCAGCTTTCTGGTGAAAGATTTGTTGATCGACTGGCGGGAAGGGGAGCGGTATTTCATGTCGCAGCTGATTGATGGTGATTTGGCTGCCAATAATGGCGGCTGGCAGTGGGCTGCTTCTACCGGAACCGATGCGGCCCCTTATTTCCGTATCTTTAATCCGACAACTCAGGGCGAGAAATTTGACCGCGAAGGCGAGTTTATCCGCCTGTGGTTACCGGAGTTGCGCGATGTGCCAGGGAAAGCGGTGCATGAACCGTGGAAGTGGGCGGAGAAAACAGGCGTGAAGCTGGATTATCCGCAACCCATTGTCGATCACAAAGAGGTAAGGCTGCGAACGCTGGCAGCGTATGAGGCGGCGAGGAAGGGGAAATAACAGATGCGTCAGGCAATCGTGCCCAGATGCCGGATACGGCGTGAATGCCTTATTCGGCCTACAAAACCTGAAATTTCAACGTGTTTGTAGGCCTGATAAGACGCGTCAGCGTCGCATCAGGCATCGGTGTTGACTTATTAAGACTCCAGTGCCAGTGCGCGGTTTCTGAACTTAAGCGCCTGATACAGCCAAATCATTAGTACCAGTCCCACGCACGCCAGCGCACCCCAGGTGATTTGATCAAACACTTCAATATATGCATTGATGGAGTAATTGAGCGCCCCGGAAGCATCAAACGAAGCTTGCGATGTCTGATCGGCAATGATGCCCGCCAGATAGTTAGCAATCGCGCCGGAAAGCAGCATGTAAATGCCGGTTAATACGCCGGTCACGCCGGGGATTTCAATGCGCGTAATTTGCGACATGGCAACCGGGTCGATAAACAGTTCCGCAAAGCCCATCACCGCCAGGCCTAACACCATCAGTGGCAGAGAAGAATGACCATACATTGCAGACCAGCGGGCGCTTAAGCTCAGAATGCAGAACCCGGCGCTCATCAGGCCGAGGCCAAGAGCAAACTTCCCCCAAATGCGCACGGTACGATTACCCGCGACGCTCTCTTTTACCACCCACGCCAGGAACACTCCGCACAGCATGACCGCGAAGGCATTAATCGACTGGAACATAGCGGTCGGAACGGTATAACCAAACATATCGCGATTAACGAAACGGTCGATATAGAGGCTGATTGAGCTGCCGCCCTGTTGCGCGAAGGCCCAGAACAACATACTGAAGAAGGTGATCGTCACAATCAGCCCCAGCTCTTTACGCTGTTTCTGGTTTTCTGCTTTACGATAAATTTTCGCTAGTACGCCAAGGCCAATAATAGTAGCGACAATTAAGGCGTATACCGACCACTCTTTCCAGAACAACACGGTAATCAGCGCAGGCGTTGCGACCAGCAGAACCAGCAACCATCCCCAGTTTGGCAGAAGAAAGTTTGTCGCACGCAGCACCGTTTTGTTAACGCCGCGGGTATGAGCAAAATGACGATTGCCACATAAGAAAATGACCAGACCCGCGATCATCCCAACCGCTGCCAGGCCAAAGCCCATTGCCCAGCTGTACTCTTCCTGAGCGTAGCCACAGGCGATAGGGGCGATAATTGACCCCACGTTACCCGCCGCATACATCAGCGAGAAACCGCCATCACGACGTGGATCGGTCGGTTCATACAGTTCACCAAGCAGACAACTGACGTTGGATTTAAACAAGCCATAGCCACAAACGATAATCGCCAGCGACAGATAGAGGAATGTCGGGTGGATTTCACTGGCACCCAGCACCACATGCCCGACAGCCATCAACAATGCCCCCAGCATTACCGCCATGCGGTTGCCGAGCACTTTGTCCGCCAGAAAACCGCCGAGGATCGGCGTGACATACACCAGCGAACAGTAGGCGCTAAATAGCTCGTAAGCGTGGGTGTCGTTGTATTTCAGTTGATTGGTGAGATAGAGAATCAGCAAGGCACGCATGCCGTAAAAGCTAAAATATTCCCAGATTTGCAGCGCGACAACGTAGTAGATAGCGCGCGGCTGTGATGCGTGTTTATTCATAGTAATTCCGCGGTTGGATGCGACACCACGTAATAGTTGCGCGGCGTGCGTGTGTTTCCTTAAAGTTAAAACTTTGATACAGATCTGATTATTTATGCAATATGCTGTCTGATTGCATAAATATACATGAACTATGCATTTATGAGATAAACAATTTGCGCCTTTTGGCGATGGGTTTGTTTCTTAATATGTCGAAAGATTGACTATCGACGAACAGGCGAGGTAACGCTATGTTAACGGAGTAGCTATCAGAATATGGAAGGCGCAATGATGAAAAACACCGAACTGGAACAACTGATTAATGAGAAATTGAACAGCGCGGCGATAAGTGATTACGCGCCGAATGGTTTGCAGGTGGAAGGCAAAGAGACGGTGCAAAAAATTGTTACCGGTGTCACCGCCAGCCAGGCGCTACTCGATGAAGCGGTACGCCTGGGCGCGGATGCGGTCATTGTGCATCATGGTTATTTCTGGAAAGGGGAATCGCCAGTAATTCGCGGTATGAAGCGTAACCGCTTAAAAACATTGTTGGCGAATGATATCAACCTGTATGGCTGGCATCTGCCGTTGGACGCGCATCCTGAGCTTGGCAATAACGCACAGCTGGCGGCATTGCTGGGGATTACGGTAATGGGCGAGATCGAACCACTGGTGCCGTGGGGCGAACTGACGATGCCGGTGCCGGGGCTGGAACTGGCATCATGGATTGAAGCGCGTCTGGGACGCAAGCCGTTGTGGTGTGGCGATACCGGACCTGAGGTGGTGAAACGCGTCGCCTGGTGCACCGGTGGCGGACAAAGTTTTATCGATAGCGCCGCCCGTTTTGGCGTGGATGCTTTTATTACTGGCGAAGTTTCTGAACAGACCATTCATTCGGCTCGCGAGCAAGGATTGCATTTTTATGCGGCGGGTCATCACGCTACAGAACGCGGCGGTATTCGCGCGTTGAGTGAGTGGTTGAATGAAAATACCGATCTTGATGTGACCTTTATTGATATTCCTAATCCTGCATAACGAATAGTCAGAGGGATCGAAAGTGCAACGAGCGCGTTGTTATCTGATAGGTGAAACGGCGGTAGTGCTGGAACTGGAACCGCCGGTGACGCTGGCCAGCCAGAAACGGATCTGGCGGCTGGCCCAGCGTCTGGTGGATATGCCGAATGTCGTTGAAGCTATTCCTGGCATGAACAATATCACGGTGATTTTGCGTAATCCTGAGTCGCTGGCGCTGGATGCCATTGAGCGTTTGCAACGCTGGTGGGAGGAGAGTGAGGCGCTGGAACCAGAGTCACGCTATATCGAAATCCCGGTGGTTTACGGCGGCGCAGGCGGGCCGGATCTGGCGGTGGTCGCGGCGCATTGTGGGTTGAGCGAAAAACAGGTCGTTGAACTGCACTCCTCCGTAGAATACGTGGTCTGGTTTTTAGGTTTTCAACCGGGTTTCCCGTATCTCGGGAACTTGCCGGAACAACTACACACGCCGCGACGCGCTGAACCGCGCTTGCTCGTTCCGGCAGGTTCTGTCGGGATCGGCGGGTCGCAGACCGGTGTTTATCCGCTGGCAACGCCGGGTGGCTGGCAGTTGATAGGCCATACCTCGCTCAGTTTGTTTGACCCGGCGCGTGACGAACCTATCTTATTACGTCCGGGAGACAGCGTGCGCTTTGTGCCGCAGAAGGGGGGAGTATGCTGAAGATTATTCGTGCGGGGATGTACACCACCGTGCAGGATGGCGGTCGTCACGGCTTTCGTCAGTCGGGTATCAGCCACTGCGGTGCACTGGATATGCCTGCGCTACGTATTGCTAACCTGCTGGTGGGCAATGATGCTAACGCGCCTGCACTTGAGATCACGCTCGGTCAGCTAACGGTTGAATTTGAAAGCGATGGCTGGTTTGCCCTGACTGGCGCAGGCTGCGAAGCGCGGTTGGATGATAACGCCGTGTGGACTGGCTGGCGCTTGCCGATGAAAGCAGGCCAGCGTTTAACCCTTAAACGTCCGCAACATGGTGTTCGTAGCTATCTGGCGGTGGCGGGCGGTATTGATGTCCCGCCAGTGATGGGGTCATGTAGTACCGATCTCAAAGTGGGGATTGGCGGGCTGGAAGGGCGTTTACTGAGGGATGGTGACAGGCTTCCCATTGGCAAAGCGAAGCGGGATTTTATGGAAGCACAGGGCGTTAAACAGCTACTGTGGGGCAATCGTATTCGTGCCTTGCCGGGGCCGGAATATCACGAATTTGACCGCGCCTCGCAGGATGCATTCTGGCGTTCGCCCTGGCAACTTAGCCCACAAAGTAACCGGATGGGCTATCGCTTACAGGGGCAAATCTTAAAACGCACCACCGATCGCGAACTGTTATCTCACGGTTTGCTGCCGGGCGTGGTGCAGGTGCCGCATAACGGTCAGCCAATTGTGCTGATGAACGATGCGCAAACTACCGGCGGTTATCCGCGCATTGCCTGCATCATTGAGGCCGACATGTACCATCTGGCGCAAATTCCACTCGGTCAGCCCATTCATTTTGTCCAGAGCTCACTGGAAGAGGCACTGAAAGCGCGGCAAGATCAGCAACGTTATTTCGAACAATTAGCGTGGCGGCTGCACAATGAAGATTGATCTTAACACCGATCTGGGCGAAGGCTGTGCCAGCGACGCTGAACTGTTAACGCTGGTGTCCTCGGCCAATATTGCCTGTGGATTTCATGCAGGCGACGCGCAAACCATGCAGGCTTGCGTGCGTGAAGCAATAAAAAATGGTGTATCGATTGGCGCACACCCGAGTTTTCCCGACAGGGAAAATTTTGGGCGTAGCGCCATGCAACTGCTGCCGGAAACGGTTTACGCCCAGACGCTATACCAGATTGGCGCCCTGGCAGCGATTGCCCGAGCGGAAGGTGGCGTAATGCGTCATGTTAAACCCCACGGCATGTTATACAACCAGGCGGCGAAAGACGCACAACTGGCGGACGCCATCGCCAGAGCAATTTACGCTTGCGATCCAACATTGATTGTTGTTGGGCTGGCGGGAAGCGAGCTGATCCGTGCAGGCAAGCGTAATGGCCTGACAACGCGCGAGGAAGTGTTTGCCGATCGCGGATATCAGGCCGACGGCTCGCTGGTGCCGCGAAGCCAGCCGGGCGCGTTGATTGAAGATGAAGAACAGGCGCTGGCGCAAACGCTGGAGATGGTGCAACACGGCAGAGTCAAAAGTATCACCGGAGAATGGGCAAAGGTCACGGCGCAAACGGTCTGTCTGCATGGCGACGGCAAGCATGCACTGGCGTTTGCCCGCCGACTACGCTCTACATTTACCAAAAAGGGGATTGTTGTCGCAGCATAATCCCACTGAACAAAGAACGAAAAAAGGATATCACCATGCCTGAAGGCCCGGAGATCCGCCGTGCAGCGGATAACCTGGAGGCGGCGATCAAAGGCAAACCACTAACTGATGTCTGGTTTGCCTTCCCGCAGTTAAAACCTTATCAATCACAACTTATTGGTCAGCATATCACTTATGTGGAAACGCGCGGCAAAGCGTTGCTGACCCATTTTTCCGACGGTTTAACGCTCTATAGCCATAATCAGCTTTACGGCGTCTGGCGCGTAGTTGATACCGGCGAAGAGCCGCAGACCACGCGGGTGTTGCGGGTAAAACTGCAAACTGCCGACAAAACCATTCTGCTTTATAGCGCCTCGGATATTGAGATGTTGACGGCGGAACAACTGACAACGCATCCGTTCTTACAACGCGTTGGCCCTGATGTGCTCGACCCGAATCTGACGCCGGATGTGGTGAAAGAACGGTTATTGTCGCCACGCTTTCGTAACCGTCAGTTTGGCGGATTGCTGCTCGACCAGGCGTTTCTTGCAGGGCTTGGCAATTACATGCGCGTGGAGATCCTCTGGCTGGTCGGGTTGACCGGAAGCCATAAAGCGAAAGATCTTAACGCGGCGCAACTGGATGCACTCGCGCACGCGCTACTGGATATTCCGCGTCTTTCTTATGCTACGCGGGGGCAGGTGGATGAAAATAAACATCACGGCGCGCTGTTCCGCTTTAAGGTTTTTCATCGTGATGGCGAGAAGTGTGAACGCTGTGGCGGCATCATTGAGAAAACCACGCTGTCATCGCGCCCGTTTTACTGGTGCCCTGGTTGTCAGCACTAGGCCGTACGCTTCGGCGCATAGGTTGAAATAAACCGCGCAATGGCTGGTCCTGTGAGCAAAATACTGAACAGACGCAGGGTCTGCATTGCCATAATGAGTGCCATATCGGCATTACTCCCTGCGGCGATGACCGCCACCGTATCAAGCCCGCCGGGGCTGGTAGCGAGGTAGGCGGTCATAAAATCAATGTGCATAAACCGGGTCAGTCCCCACGCCATACCCGCACAAATAGCCAGCAGAGCAAAAATCGACAGCAGAATTTGTGGCAGCGGACGTAGTGCTCGCAGAAGAATTTGTTTATCGAAACCAAGACCAATCCGCCAGCCAATCGCCATATATGCCATTGCCAGCAGCCATTCCGGTAACTCAATCGTGATGAACTCACCAGACTGGAGTACCGCGCCTGCCAGCATCGGTATAAGCATCGTGCCGGAAGGTATACGCAACAGGCATCCCGCTGTACCCGCAATGACAGCGAGCAAAATCGTAAGCAGGAGATTAATGCTGACTGGCGGGAACCAGACGATCTGCTGGTTAACCGCTTCAGCGTTGTCGCCCAGCATCATCCGCGTAACCAGAACAGCCGCGCCTGCGACAAACAGCACCCGCAGATACTGCATAAACGCCACCAGGCGGATATCTGCGCCGTAATCCTGCGCCATTGCGACCATTGCCGCCGCGCCGCCAGGCGAGGAACCCCAGGCACCAGTATTTCCTGGCAGTGAGCTATAGCGCACCAGTAACCATCCCACGATAGCGCTGGAAAGCAACGTCACCAGTAAAATAGCTAACACAATCGGCCAGTTAACCGCCAGCGTGGTGAGAATTGAACCTGTCAGGTTTTGCGCAATCATGCAGCCAAGAATGGCTTGCGCGGCGAGAAAAGCGGAGCGGGGGAGTTGCAGGGTAACCCCGCGCATACTGAAGATGATCCCGGCGATCATCGGTCCAAGCAGCAGCGCTGCCGGGAGATGTAAAGCGAGGAAGCCAATAGAAAGGAGAAGTGACAACACGCATAACATTCCCCACTGTAGCACTGGCATCCATCACTCCCTGTTTAACTTACCTTTGGTGTATCGATACAGCATAAAGAATGCGCCTTAACGAAAAAATAGCGGTAATCAAGAAAAAGACAGATTTTGGCTAAAGGGCGTATTAAGCACCGTTGTCTCCCTCTCGTTTGTTAAAGAGGGAAGAGTCAACGATCGAACTGAAATAAGTCTTATGGCGAGGAATTATTGATCAGTGCACTGACCGGGCTGTCGAAGTGTGATTTCATGGCTTGAGTCGCAGTTTCGACATCTCTGGCACACACTGCGTCGCAGATTTTCTGGTGTAGTGTGATGATGTGATTACCGTACTCTTTCTGATCGCTTTGTGCGTTTAACCCCTCCTGGATGGATTGACGTAATTGTTGATGCAATGCCTGCAATAACATCATAAAAAGCGGATTTTTTGAGGCAACGGCGAGTAACTGATGGAAACGGATATCATGGGTGATAAAGCTTTCGACATCATCGAACTGTTCGCGGATTTTTGCCATTTCAGCCCGTAGGTTAGCAAAATCTTCCTCTTCGCCATTGCGGGCAGCCGCTTCCACGACCCCAAGCTCCAGCCAGCGGCGTACTTGCAGAATTTGCTCTGTTGTCACTTGTTCGGTCGCCAGGGCAAATCCAAACACCACACGCAGCACTTCATCATCAAACTTTTTGATTCGTGGCACTTTACCGCTGCGCGTCTCCAGAATCCCCAGGGCAGCAAGTGAACGATAGGCCTCACGCACAATTCCCCGGCTGACGCCCAGTTTCTGAATCAACTGGACTTCACTGGGAACTGGCATCCCCGGTGTCAATTTTTGTTCGGCGATCAGATTAAGAATATGATTTTTGACCTGTGACGATAACGTTACGCTGGTCAATAACGCACTCTCACTCATTTTTACTCCTGTTGTACTTTTTCCTGGCCGGTAAAATCCAGAATGCCGGGGCTGTATCCTTCATATTTTCCTCCAGAACCCTTGATTATCAATAGACTAATGCGCCTGTGCGCCCGCCATGCAGTACGAATCAAAGACATATTGCGTCAAAGCGTGACGCAGAAATAGCAAATACACAATTTTTTCGTGACGCCCTTCGCAGTATTGTGCGCTTTTTCTCCTTACCCTGTAAACCTGTTAAACAGGCTTACAGGTAAAAGTAATGTGGAAGAATGATAACGAACTATTTGCGTTGATGAAAACCCGGCTATTTACCGCCGTGGTTGGCGATATTCTCGACACGCTGGGCTATATGCACCAGTTTGTTTCTCCGGCGATCAAGCCGCTGGATGTGAATATGGTGGTGGCAGGCCGGGCAATGCCGGTGCTGGAGTCCGACGTTTACGAAACCAAATCGACGTCGGGTAAGACGGCGATTGGCGAAAAACCGTTTGGCATCATGTTTGAAGCGCTGGACGCCCTCAAAGAGAACGATGTTTACATCACGACTGGCAGCTCTCTGCGCTATGCCTTGTGGGGCGGGTTGATGTCGACCCGTGCCATGCATCTGAAAGCAGCAGGTGCGGTACTCGATGGTTACGCCCGTGACTCTGCTGAAATTCTTGAGCTGAAATTTCCCACCTTTTGTCATGGCACTTACGCCCAGGATCAAGGCCCGCGCGGCAAGGTCATCGACTTCGGCGTACCCATTGAATTTCACGGTGTGCGGGTGAATCCGGGCGATATCGTGTTTGGCGATCGTGATGGCTTACTGATCATTCCTCAGACCGTTGAGAAAGAAGTTATTACCCTGGCTCTGGAAAAAGTGGCAACCGAAAGCGAAGTTCGCAAAGCCATCAGTGATGGCATGAGTACGGTACAGGCCTTTGAAACCTTCGGCGTAATGTAAGGAGAGCAACGAATGAAGGCATTAACAATTGAGCAGGGAAGTCAGGCGCGATTTGTTGATATCCCCGAACCGCTCTGCGGTAAAGGAGAAGTGCTAATCAATGTTGAGCGTGTCGGGCTGTGTGGCTCTGACCTCAATACCTGGCGGGGGCTGAATCCGCTGGTTAATTATCCCTGTATTCCGGGGCATGAAATTGGCGGCACGGTGCTGGCAACTGGCGATATGGCAGGTGCAGTCAAGCCGGGTGACCGGGTGGTCGTGCTGCCTTGCACTGAGTGTGGCGTGTGCAGCTCCTGTCTGAGTGGTCGCCCTAACGCCTGTAAGAACAACCAAACTCTCGGTGTGCAACGTCAGGGTGGGATGGCGCAACAACTAACGATGCCTGCACATAAAGTCATTGTCTGTAATGCCTTAAGCGTTGATGAGTTAGCGCTGGTAGAACCGCTGGCGGTGGGACTACATGCTGCCAGACGTGCGCAAATTAATGTGGGTGAATGGGTAGCGGTTATCGGTTGTGGGGTAATTGGCCTTGGCGCTATTGCTGCTGCATCCGCTATGGGAGCGCGCGTAATTGCTATCGATATTGATGATCGCAAGCAGAACATTGCCCAGGAGTGCGGCGCGCAACGTTTTCTTAATTCGCTGCAATGTGACGTGGCGGCAGAACTGGCGCTGTTAAATGACGGCCGCGGTCCGGAAGTGGTGATTGAAGCGGTGGGTAATCAACAAACCATTGAACAGGCTACAGGGCTGGTGGCCTTTAGCGGTCGCGTGGTTTATGTCGGTTACGCCAAAAAGCCTGTGAGTTATCAGAGTGCGCAGTTCCTGATGAAAGAGCTGGATATCCGTGGTTCCCGCAATGCCACCGTGGCGGATTTTCGTGCCGTGCTGGCATTGATGGAGTCCGGGCGTTATCCGGTCAGTAATCTGGTGAGCGCTCACTACCCGCTGGAACAAGCTGATCACGCTTTTAGCGACTGGGCAAGTGATCCCGGCGCGTATACCAAAATCCTCATTGACCTTTAAGGAGCGACACTATGAATGCTTTTTCTTTACATAACAAAACCGCGTTGATCACCGGTGCAGCCAGTGGACTGGGGCTGGCAATGGCACAGTGCATGATCGCCAGTGGTGCAAAAGTCATTATTGCTGACCTGAACGGTGAACTGGCACAAAAGACAGCCGGAACACTGGGCGAGCAGGCGAGTTGGATACAAATGGATGTCGGAGATTTCGCAGCCGCGCAGGAAAAAGTTGATGCGCTTATTAGCGAACACGGGGCGATCGATATCCTGGTCAATAACGCAGGCAATCACTGCAAAAAACCGATTGAAGAGATGAGCGTCAGTGATTTTGAGTCAGTGCTCGACGTTCACGTAGTCGGCGCATTTGCGTTAACCAAAGCCCTTGTGCCGCATATGAAACAACGCGGTCAAGGTTGTGTTCTGTTTACCGCCTCTATGACCTCATTTCTTGGGCAGCCTCTGGTTACTGGCTACAGCGCTGCGAAATCAGCCTATCTCGGCATGATTCGCGGTATGACCACGGAGCTTGCCGGACACGGGATTCGCGTCAATGGCATTGCGCCTGGTTGGATCGATACACCAATGTTGCGTAAGGCCATTGAGGGGGATGACGAACGTCGTAACAAAATCCTTGGTCGTACACCGATGAAAAAATTCGGCAATCCGGAAGATATCGGTTGGGCTGCGGTTTATCTGGCTTCAGATGCAGCGGCGTTTGTCAGTGGTCAGGTGCTGGTGGTTGATGGCGGCGCATTGATCGGTTTCTGATGTACGGAGGAATTATGCGCAAACGAGCGTTAAAGCTTCATGCCAGAGATAATTGCGTGGTCGCGCTGAATGACATCGCCAGTGGCGATGTTGTCTGGTGGGATGAGGGGGAAATGGTGGCTTGTAGTTCCGTGACGCTGGGCCACAAACTGGCCAGTGAAGCGCTGAAAACGGGAGATTCGATTCTGAAATATGGCGCCATTATCGGCCATGTCACTCGCGATATTGCCCGGGGTGAACACGTGCATTCCCATAATCTTGCCAGCAATGCCATCGCCATTTTTCATCATGATGATGCCGGCTATCAGCCAGAGGAAAAAGCATAATGGAAGGTTATGTACGGCAAAATGGCCGACCGGGTATTCGTAATACTGTGCAGGTAATCTTTATGGTGGAGTGTGCCAGCCATGTCGCTAAAAAGATTGCCGAGGGATTTCCTTGTCATGATGTGCAGTATTTTGGTTTTTCAGGTTGTTATCCCAGTGATTACGGCTACCGGCTGGTTAAAAATCTGGCGACTCATAGCAACGTCGGCGGCGTACTGATTATTTCGCTGGGATGCGAGAATTTTGATCGCCGTCGGCTGGAGCAAGAAGTACGAGAAAGTGGGCGACCGTGCCATACGCTGGTCATTCAGGAAAATAAAGGTACGACCAACACCATTACGCTGGGTAAGCAGTTGGTCGCTGGAATGCTGGAGCAGCTTGCGGATACACCGCGTTGCACCCTGAACTGGAGTGACCTGGTGGTTGGCACTATCTGCGGTGGTTCCGATGGCACCAGTGGTATCACGGGCAATCCGGCAGTAGGGCGCGCCTTTAATCAGTTGCTGGAGAAAGGGGCTACCTGCATTTTTGAAGAAAGCGGTGAGTTGCTTGGCTGTGAGCAACATATGATGTCGCGCGCGGGTAGTCCGCAAGCACGTGATGCCATCGAAGCGGCAATGGCAAAAGCAGAGCGTTATTACAGTTTGATGGGGCTGGGGAGCTTTTCTAACGGTAATGCCGAAGGTGGCTTAACCACTCAGGAAGAAAAATCCCTCGGGGCTTATACCAAGTCGGGCGATGCGCTGATTGCTGGCGTTATTTTACCGACGCAACAAACGCCCTTTCCTGGGCTTTGGTTGATGGACGTGGTGCCTGATGGCGAACCTCGTTTTGGTTATCCGAATATTAATGACTCCTCAGAAGCACTGGAACTTATCGCCTCTGGCTGTCATATGGTGTTATTTACCACGGGGCGCGGTTCAGTTATTGGTTCCGTGATCGCACCCATTATTAAAGTGTGTAATAACCCGCAGACGTGGGAGCATTTATCTGACGATATGGACGTTAATGCCGGACGTATTATTAGCGAAGGCGCAACGCTCGACGATATTGCAGACGATATTATGCAATTGATTGAAAATGTCGCCAACGGTAAACATTGTGCCGCAGAACGACTGGAACACCAGGAGTTTGTTTTAACGTATAAAGCATTTGATTACAGCAAAAGTGCAGTCTGTCGGGCAGATCCCCGTTAATCGATAAAGCTCTTACAGGTAATAATAATGAAAAAATTACTGGCACCATTTTTATTTCTTTTCGCTTTATTAAGTCCGATGCTGAATGCCGCACCGGTAACTATCAAAATCGCCTATGAAAGTAACCCCGGCGAACCAGCGGATACAGTAGTGAAGTACTGGGCAGAACTGGTGAAGAAAAAAAGCAATGGAGATATTGTTTTTGAACTTTACCCAAGTTCACAGTTAGGTTCAAAACAAGATATTACTGAACAAGCACTGATGGGGATGAATATTATCACCATCAGTGATGTAGGTTTTTTAACTGACTATGATGCAGACCTGGGTATATTGTTTGGGCCATATTTAACCGAAGATCCGCAGAAACTGTTTGCGATTTATGCCAGTGACTGGTTTAAACAAAAAGAACAGAAACTGCGGGAAAAAGGTGTGCATATTGTCATGAGCAACTATCTGTACGGCACTCGACAGATCATTGCTAAAAAACCGATTCGTACACCAGAAGACCTGAAAGGGATGAAGATCCGCGTGCCGAATAACGTCATGCAGATTAAAGCCATTGAAGCAATGGGTGCAACTCCAACGCCAATGCCGCTGGGAGACGTTTATCCGGCGCTGACGCAGGGGATGATCGATGGTGTGGAAAACCCGGTTTCTGTTCTGTATGGGCAAAAACTGCATGAGCAGGCGAAATATCTGTCAATGGTGAACTATCTGACCAATACATCATTATGGTTGGGCGGCGAAGCGTTTTTCAGTACCCTGACACCTGCGCAGCTAGATATTATTCACCAGACAGCGTATGAAGCTGGTTTATATAGCCAGAAAATTACCACTGAGCAAGATGCGGCAATGTTGAAAACCATGCAGGAGCAGGGCGTGGAAATTATCTACCCTGACGTGTCCCCTTTCAAAGAAAAAGCGTTAAAAGTCTATCAACAATTCCCGGAATGGACCCCTGGTTTATATGACACCATTCAGCAACAGCTGAAATAACTTCATGGCATAAGGACAGGTCGGTGTTTCGGCACCGACCGTTAAGAGCAGAGGTGTTTATGCGTCTTTTAGGGAAAGTGATTGAAGTTGCTGCGGTATTAACGCTCTTTATATTGGTAATCATGACCATTGCTGCGGTAATAATGCGCTACTGTTTGAATATGCCATTGCAGTGGACAGAAGAAGTTTCCGGTTTATTAATGATTTGGGTAGTCATGTTTGGTGCGGTCGTTGCCGAACGAGATAATACCCATTTGTCGATTCCATTTTTAGCTGATGCACTGACACCACGCGGGCAACGTGTTTTAACATTATTTGTCTCTCTGATATCTATTGTTTTACTGATTGTTATGGCCTTGTCTGCATGGAAATTAGCTGCCGGGACAGCCTTTAAGACCACGCAAATATTAAAAATATCCTGGTTTTGGATCGATATTGCAGTCACGGTTGGCGCTATCGGTATCGCTTGTTTTACTGCCTTACACCTGATCAAGAAAACTCCACGCAAGGAATGTGAATAATGACAGCATTGAGTGAATTACTGGCAGGAAGCTGGCTGGATAACTGGCTGATGATCATTCCGCTTATGTTCATCTGTTTATTTATCAACATGCCGGTATGGCTGGCGATGTTTTGCGGTATTCTGACCTACTTCCTTTGCTATTCAAACGTGCCGTTAATGGTGGCAATTCAGCGTTTGATTGCCACGACACAAACCCCTTCGCTGTTAGCTATTCCGTTTTTTATCTTATTAGGCACGTTAATGAGCTATACCGGTATTGCCGCGCGTATTTTGCAAATTGCCAACGTGTTGATTGGCAGAATGCGCGGTGGTCTGGGTGGGGCTAATATTCTGGTCAGTACCATGATGGGCGGTGTCAGCGCTTCTAACCTGGCGGACGCCGCGATGTTATCGCGCATGATGGTGCCGGAAATGGAACAGAAAGGATATTCCCGGGGCTTTGCGGCGGCAATAACAGCTTGTGGTTCGCTGATTACACCAATCATTCCACCGGGTATTGCGCTGATCCTGTATGGACTGGTAGCGGATGTTTCCATCGGTTCCATGTTTATGGCCGGGATCCTGCCGGGCCTGCTGTGCTCCGCGATGTTGATTGTCACCGTATGGCTGGTGGCTATTCGGCGCGGTTTAAAACCTTCCAGCGAACACTGGCCAAAACCGAAAGAAGTGTCAGTGGCGCTGGTGCAGGCCTGGCCAGCACTGTTCTTAATCGTTGCGGTTATCGGTGGTATTCGGGCAAATATCTTTACGCCAACAGAAGCCGGAGCCGTAGCAGTATTATTGGTGATGTTTATTGGTTTTGTGATTTATCGCGAACTGAAAATCAGCCATGTATTTACTGCGCTCTCTGAGACGGCGCGTTCCACGGCATCGGTCATGTTAATCATTATGGCAAGTGCCGCGCTGGGCTGGATATTTTCTCTTGAGCGGGCAGGGATAACGGTTGCGGAGTTTGTCACTACTCTGACCGATAATAAATATGTCTTTTTATTGATTATCAATCTATTGCTGCTGGTGCTTGGCATGTTCCTTGAAGGTAGCGCCATCCTGCTGATATTAGTCCCATTACTTAAACCTGTGGTGGCTCATTTTGGCATTGATCCGGTACATTTTGGCATCATCATGATCCTCAACTTATCGTTAGGAACGTTATCACCACCTGTCGGAACAGTGATGCTGCTGGTATGTAATACCGTGCAGGTTTCTGTCGGGCAATTTATGCGTGAAGCGGTGCCATTACTGATAAGTCTGATTTTACTGCTGTTGGTTATTACCTATATCCCGGCAATATCTTTGCTGCTGGTTTGAATAATAAATGTAATATGCTTTGATTGAGAATGACCCCCGTGATTTTTTTTCGGGGGCATTTTATCCAGAGACTTTTGTACTATTTCCTTGCGATGAGCAACCTGAGCGCAAAAAGAGATAGGCTAAATCAGAAAATTCCGCGCGAGGGAAGCAGTGCAGGGTGGTGAGTATGTTTTTCACTCTGCTGGTTAAAAAAAGTTCTGACCAGAAGGCCAGAACGTTGATAACAATATAACGACAGTGACACATACAACGCTCTATCCGCGTGAATAGAATCAGTTGTAGTTAATTTTGAATAGCACCACGGTATCAAAGGGGCCGGGATCAATTGGCGTGCCGCTTATAGATGACAGTTCTGCCGTATAGGTTTTTTCATAGACCAGCATGTCGCTGGTAAAGTCGGCGTATTCAGAATATTTATTGAATGTATAGGGTGAAGAATTTTCATCCAGCATACGCAGTCGTAATCCATTACCCACGAGCAACGCCTGATCGCCTTCCACCAGTGTTTCTTCGGTATAAAACGAAGAACTGACTTTGAAGCCATCGGTGCACTCACCATTTTGGGTTTTGGTCGTTTTGATGGAAAACGTTTTTGTCATATTGTGACGGCGAATATCCAGCACGTTAAATTTGCCAAAATCGATGACCTGATTATCGGGAGTAATGGCGAAGTCGACACTACAGTCAAGAACACGAATATTTTCCAGCCCATAGATGTGATATTTCAGGTTTTTGGCCGAGGGATCTTCGTTGACGCTGCCAGCGCCATCAAATTGTACGATAGTGTAATCGTTAAGGGTGCTTTGGTAATCGTGCGGCGGCATTTCGCGTAGTTTGACGTATAGTCGCATACGCGCCATAAACGTTCGCGATTTATGGATAGCTGCAGGATCACCAGAGCAAATTTTATTTTGCCATCCCATAGCGATAATTTGCTCTGGTGTATACATGTCAATTTTTTTACTGTCGATACATTGGTTAGTATCGATACGGCTTTTTCCGAGGCTGGCGTCATAATCAGCACCGTTATAGGTTACGCCGAGTTGATAGTAACGATCCTGCATGCCGGGGTAGGGGTTTACCCAGGCATAAACATGCTCACTTTCGAAATCACCGTTGGTATTGTTATTACAATAGACGGGGATTTTAATATCATCGGATTCCCAGATTTTATCTCCCGGTTTGGCGTTAGCCGGGACGGCGAATGACATAATCGTTTCTGATTTTTCCACTGGGCCGCCTGAGGCGCCAAAATAACAGTCCATCGCCAACGCGTTTTTTAAGGGCAGAAATAACAAACAGGCAATGAGTAACAGTCCTTTGCTTATACTCATTGTTTATTCTCCACCACGCGCTGCATTTTGCATTGCCCCTGACAGTTGAGCGTAGTCATACGCAACGCGCCATAGTCATCCATATAACCAAGATAAAACTGGTTGCCGTTATAGTTACCCGTACTGGCGATTGCCGAAGAAAAAGGCGCTATGAGCGTACTTTTAAAACCGGGCAAAATGCCTTTTTGGTCGCGGCCAAGATAGGCGATGGTCAGGTAATAAGGCGTTGGGTTTTTCAGGGTAAGCTGATTATTTTGCTGGCTGACCTGTAATTGTAGTTCCACATGCTCGCCCGATTTTTTGCGTAATCCGGCGGGCCGCCAGAACAACTTTATACGGCTCTGGATAGCAACCTGAAGGATGGCATGACCGGTTCCTTTTTCCGGGGCTGGGGGGATCTCACGCAGGTTATAGTAAAATAGCGATTCACGATCGGTCGGCAATTGACTGGTGGAAGATTGCTTGACGATACGCGCCTGCGATGTCGCTTTCGCTTCCAGACGTTGGATTGGTGGCAAGGCGACGAGGAAATCATCGCTTTTATCCCCTTTGTCATTTTCTATCCATGAGTATGCGAGATAGGGAAGTTTATCGCTGCGATTTTCTATTCGCAGGCTGGTCGCTTTATCTTTGGCGTTAAACACAATACGAGTGCGATCGGGCTGTAAGGCGGCATGGCTGCATAAGCTCACGATCAGCAGAATAAGGGGCATTCCTTTAAAAATTGCCATTGTCTTTTCCTTAATTAATGACAGGGGAGAATCAGGCGTTTACTCATATCTTCCAGGTGCTGAGGAAGCTGAATTAAACAACGCTGTTGATCACCCCAACGTATTGTGAATCGCTGACTTTCACCCACACCACTTAACCAGGCGTGGCCATCTTCCCCCACCATTCCGACGCTGATTCCGCTTTCTTCTTGCCGGATATCGGCGCCGAGTGGCGGGAAATGTCCGCTGGCGTCACGGATGATAACGTTAACATCTTTTCCGGAACGTGAAGCCAGCGCTTTATAGCCGATTGCACCTTCCGTCCAGGTTTCTTTGACCACGTTTTCGGATACCGTGACGCCGTCGGGCAAGTCGTTCATATTGACCGTGACAGTTGAGGGTTGGTAGCTGGAAACAAACGGTACGACCGCAATGCCAAAACGGTTGGTGTAGTCGAGATTACCCTGAATGGGAATGTCGGCCACACCGTCTGTACTGACCATAAGACGAGGTTCGTTGGTGGAGCTACGGCGATGAAACGCAGCGCCATAGCGTGTAGCAGTAAAGGAGCCACTCCAGCTGGTGCTGGCAGAGCTGTAATCATTAGCGGCGTACGTACCAGACAGATCCCACTCGCCGGCAGAACTAAAATGCTGATAATTGCCGCTAACCTGTGCGCCATTGTCAGGGCGGTCAGATTGTAGTCCGGTTGATATTCCCCAACTGTTACGGTCATCCAGGGTATCGTTCCATGACATGCGGTGTGAGGTGCTATTTTTGCTGTCCTGCATGTCATAACCAATGCGGCCACCGTTACCAACAGGCAATGAAATCGACAGGTAAATCTGGTTATCACGAGCTTTGTCTTCGTAATGTGTGGTGTTAAACGAGGTTGAGACGGAAATATCTTTCCAGTCACCAATATCAACGTTGAAGCCAGCGGTAATATTGGCGGTTGTGGAAGACTCCGCATTCCACCAGGTTTGACGCAACAGGTTGACGTACAGGTTGAGATTCAGCGGTGCAATGGGTTGCCCGGCGGAAAGGCTGATTGTCTTTTTTTCATCCTGAGCATCAGCGTCATTGTATTTATGATCGATATAATTGGCGTAGCTATGGAAATGGCGATCGGAGAAACGATACGCCGCTATCGAAAGAAGACTGTCGGTGGCATCTATCCGTTTACTGTAGTTAACGCGATAACTGTAACCTTTCTCGTCCGGTTGATTATCAAAACGACTTTTAGCCCAGGTCACGTCAAAGGAGAGCGCCCCCAGCCACAGCATATTTTGCCCGATACCCAGCGCGCCAGAATGATAATCGTCCCCGGCGAGAATCAACCCGCCATACAGTGAAGTATTGGAGAGCATCCCCCAGGAAACTTCATTACTTAAAAACGTTTCGTTTTCAGTATGATGAGATAAAGAAGGGCGCGGACGACCCGCAGCAAGTTTATAACGCACCTGCCCCTGGCGGGTCAGAAAAGGCGTTGACGCTGCGGATACCTGGAAATTATTAACCCGGCCATCTTCCTCCGTCACTTTGACATCCAGTGTGCCTTGAACAGACTGATTCATGTCATCAATGATGAAAGGGCCCGGTGGGACTTTTTTCTGATAAATGACGCGTCCGGTATGGCTTATGGTGACGGTAGCGTTAGTTTGCGCCACGCCGCTAATTTGCGGTGCGTATCCGCGTAATTCCCAGGGAAGCATTCGGTCATCGCTGGTCAGGGCGGCACCGGTATACGAAAAACCGTCAAAAATATTGGAGCTGAGATCGGTTTCGCCAAGCGTTAATCTGGAGCCTATTTGTGGTAGCGGGCGAAACAGATAGGTTCGGGAAATAGCCCCGGATTGATTGTGCACATCACCGTTGTCGGACTGGTTGAGTTGGTAATCGCTACGCAACCGCCATGCTCCGGCGTTAATACCCGTTGTACCGTAAGCATTCAGATTGGTATTACTGCTCCCTTCTTGCGGACGATAAGTGCTGGCAAACAGGTTGTAGTCCAGCAAGATACCCGAAACGCCAGCATCCCATGTTTCAGGCGGCGCCCAGTTGTCTGAATGCCATGCCAGCCAGGCTTGTGGAATCGTGATATTAAGCTGTTGGTTGGTCTGAACAAACGTAAAGTTGATTTCCGGCAGGCTGCTAAAATCGAAACACTGATTAACCTGCGGCAATGTCTGGCGGATTTTTTCTTTAAGGCCAAATTTATCCAGTAGTGAATCATTGATACAAGGAATTATTTGATCGTTGTTTTTTTGCCAGTGAATAGTTTGCCCGCTGCTGATTTGAATATTATTAACAACGACGCTAACAAAATAATCACCGGGAACGATAGCGCCTTTTTCATTGAGCAGAGAAATATCAACGCTATCGCGCATCGATTTATCAAGTACGTTAAGGTTGAACTCCACCGCCAATGCAGATGAAATAGTCATTGTCAGGCAGGATAAAACAGAAAATCGATAAATATTCACGGCATCCATACCTGGTAAATATTTGAAGAAAGGCGGCTAACTTGCCGCCATAATACATTTAATCACTCAAGCCGTCATATGCATAGACTAAAATATGACAACGCTATAATTATTTATAATCCAGAACATAGGTTGCGTTAGCGGTGACTTCACCAGCAGTCACAGGAGTACCGTTATCAATCTGCTCCATCCAGGCGAAGAAGTTCAGGGTTTGTTCTGTGGCAGTGGGTTCCAGCCCAATATCAGGACTTGCTGTACCCAGAGTGATGTTGGACTGGTCTTTGTTCATTAAGCGCACGCCAACACCTGTGGCTTCACCAGCGCTGGTGTTACTGAGCATTGGGGAGGCTCCTGTCGTTTTCGCCGAACTATCAAAGGTTACTGCGACTTTTGATATTGGGGTACCTGAACCGTTATCTGAACCTGGCAGGTCACAGTTAACTAAATGAATATCGACAGGCGTCAATGCGCTGTGATGATCCTGGTTGATGCGGCTCTTGGTTACCTCACCAAGATTGACTTGTTTATCAAGGTCTTCCTGTTTAATTTCACAAGGCGCTTCAATAATTTCGCCCTTAAAGTGAATTTCACCAGAGCCTTCATCAGCAGCATAAACAGGGGCAGAAATTAACAGAGATACGGCCAGTGCCGCCAGTGTTTTTTGTCCTTTAAACATAACGGAGTCCTTAGAGGAAATAAAAAAAAGATATAGCGATACAGAATAACTTATTTGAATATCAAATGTTTTTAGTTTTATTTTAAAATATTGTTAACTTTATTAAATGCAAGTCTAATTAATTGACGCGATGAATTAATTGTTTAATAAAAAGGAGACGGGATTATTAGAGATGTTCCTCATTTTCATGGAGTTAAAAATGTTGCTATCAGGAGAGGGTAATTAAAAAATAATTAGTCTGCTTATAAATTGAACGGTGTTATTTTTTTACAATATCTATGTTGGTCCGATAATGGATTTCATCTTTACAATTTTTTGCGTGCAGGCATATAAAAAATAACCCGCCATAGAAAAGACGGGTTAGAAAGATTTACTGCCAGACAATCAACGATTAACGCTTGATATCGCTTTTAAAGTCGCGTTTTTCATAACCGGTGTACAGCTGACGCGGACGGGCAATCTTCATGCCGTCGCTGTGCATTTCGCTCCAGTGAGCAATCCAGCCAACGGTACGGGCCATGGCGAAGATGACGGTGAACATGGAAGACGGAATACCCATCGCTTTCAGGATGATACCAGAGTAGAAATCGACGTTCGGGTAGAGTTTCTTCTCGATAAAATACGGGTCGTTCAGCGCGATGTTTTCCAGCTCCATGGCCACTTCCAGCAGGTCATCTTTGGTACCCAGTTCTTTCAGCACTTCATGGCAGGTTTCACGCATTACGGTGGCGCGCGGGTCGTAGTTTTTGTACACGCGGTGACCGAAGCCCATCAGACGGAAAGAGTCATTTTTGTCTTTCGCACGACGAACAAATTCCGGAATGTGTTTAACCGAGCTGATTTCTTCCAGCATTTTCAGTGCAGCTTCGTTGGCGCCGCCGTGTGCTGGTCCCCACAGAGAGGCAATACCTGCCGCGATACAGGCAAACGGGTTTGCGCCCGAAGAACCTGCGGTACGTACGGTAGAAGTAGAGGCGTTCTGTTCGTGGTCAGCGTGCAGGATCAGAATACGGTCCATAGCACGTTCCAGAATTGGATTGACTTCATACGGCTCGCACGGCGTGGAGAACATCATGTGCAGGAAGTTACCGGCGTAGGAGAGGTCATTACGCGGGTAAACAAATGGCTGCCCGATGGAGTATTTGTAGCACATCGCTGCCATGGTCGGCATTTTCGACAGCAGACGGAACGCAGCGATTTCACGATGGCGCGGGTTATTGACGTCCAGAGAGTCATGATAAAACGCCGCCAGCGCACCAGTAATACCACACATGACCGCCATCGGATGCGAGTCACGACGGAAAGCGTGGAACAGACGGGTGATCTGTTCGTGGATCATGGTATGACGAGTTACTGTGGTTTTGAATTCGTCATACTGTTCCTGCGTTGGTTTTTCACCATTTAACAGGATGTAGCAAACTTCCAGGTAGTTAGAATCGGTTGCCAGCTGATCGATCGGGAAGCCACGATGCAGCAAAATACCTTCATCACCATCAATAAAAGTAATTTTAGATTCGCAGGATGCGGTTGAAGTGAAACCAGGGTCAAAGGTGAATACGCCTTTCGAACCAAGCGTACGGATATCGATAACATCTTGACCTAGCGTGCCTTTCAGCACATCCAGTTCAACAGCTGTGTTCCCATTGAGGGTGAGTTTTGCTTTTGTATCAGCCATTTAAGGTCTCCTTAGCGCCTTATTGCATAAGACTGCCGGAACTTAAATTTGCCTTCGCACATCAACCTGGCTTTACCCGTTTGTTATTTGGCTCGCCGCTCTGTGGAAGAGAGGAAACCTGGGTACAGAGCTCTGGGCGCTTGCAGGTAAAGAATTCATTGATGACGAATAAACGGCGAATCAAGCACTTAGCAATCCGAATTATTAAACCTGTCTATCACTAATAACTGTCTCGAATGTATTGGTCAATACTTCCACACTGTTACATAAGTTAATCTTAGGTGAAATAGTGACCCCATAACTTTTACGCATTATATGCTTTTCCCGGTAATGTTTGTAACAACTTTGTTGAATGATTGTCAAATGTGGTGGTTAAAAATTAAATAAATGTTGTTATCGTGACCCGGATCACTGTTCTGGATAAAACCAGACAAACTATATGTAGGTTAATTGTAATGATTTTGTGAACGGCCTATACTGCCGCCAGGTCTCCGGAACACCCTGCAATCCCGAGCCACCCAGCGTTGTAACGTGTCGTTTTCGCATCTGGAAGCAGTGTTTTGCATGACGCGCAGTTATAGAAAGGACGCTGTCTGACCCGCAAGCAGACCGGAGGAAGGAAATCCCGACGTCTCCAGGTAACAGAAAGTTATCCTCTGTACCCGTAGTCCCCAGGGAATAATAAGAACAGCATGTGGGCGTTATTCATGATAAGAAATGTGAAAAAACAAAGACCTGTTAATCTGGACCTACAGACCATCCGGTTCCCCATCACGGCGATAGCGTCCATTCTTCATCGCGTTTCCGGTGTGATTACGTTTGTTGCAGTGGGCATCCTACTGTGGCTTCTGGGTACCAGCCTCTCTTCCCCTGAAGGTTTCGAGCAAGCTTCCGCCATTATGGGCAGCTTCTTCGTGAAATTTATCATGTGGGGCATCCTTACCGCTCTGGCATATCACGTCGTCGTAGGTATTCGCCACATGATGATGGATTTTGGCCATCTGGAAGAAACATTCGAAGCGGGTAAACGCTCTGCCAAAGTCTCCTTTGTCATTACTGTCGTGCTTTCAATTCTTGCAGGAGTCCTCGTATGGTAAGCAACGCCTCCGCATTAGGACGCAATGGCGTACATGATTTCATCCTCGTTCGCGCTACTGCTATCGTCCTGACGCTTTACATCATTTATATGGTCGGTTTTTTTGCTATCAGTGGCGAACTGACATATGACGTCTGGATTGGTTTCTTTGCCTCTGCGTTCACTAAAGTCTTCACTCTGTTGGCACTGTTTTCCATTTTGATCCATGCCTGGATAGGCATGTGGCAGGTGTTGACCGACTACGTTAAGCCACTGGCCGTGCGCCTGATTCTGCAACTGGTGATTGTCGTTGCACTGGTGGTTTACGTGATTTATGGATTCGTTGTGGTGTGGGGTGTGTGATGAAATTGCCAGTCAGAGAATTTGATGCAGTTGTGATTGGTGCCGGAGGCGCAGGTATGCGCGCGGCGCTGCAAATTTCCCAGAGCGGCCAGACCTGTGCGCTGCTCTCTAAAGTTTTCCCGACCCGTTCCCATACCGTTTCTGCGCAGGGCGGCATTACCGTTGCGCTGGGTAACACCCATGAAGATAACTGGGAATGGCATATGTACGACACCGTAAAAGGGTCGGACTATATCGGTGACCAGGACGCGATTGAATATATGTGTAAAACCGGGCCAGAAGCGATTCTGGAACTGGAACACATGGGCCTGCCGTTCTCGCGCCTTGATGATGGTCGTATCTATCAACGTCCGTTTGGCGGCCAGTCGAAAAACTTCGGCGGCGAGCAGGCGGCACGTACTGCGGCGGCTGCCGACCGTACCGGTCACGCACTGCTGCACACGCTTTATCAGCAGAACCTGAAAAACCACACCACTATTTTCTCTGAGTGGTATGCGCTGGATCTGGTGAAAAACGCCGATGGCGCGGTGGTCGGTTGTACCGCACTGTGCATTGAAACTGGTGAAGTGGTTTACTTCAAAGCTCGCGCTACCGTGCTGGCGACTGGCGGGGCAGGGCGTATTTATCAGTCCACCACTAACGCCCACATTAACACCGGCGACGGCGTCGGCATGGCTATCCGTGCAGGCGTACCTGTGCAGGATATGGAAATGTGGCAGTTCCACCCGACCGGTATTGCAGGTGCGGGCGTACTGGTAACCGAAGGTTGCCGTGGTGAAGGCGGTTATCTGCTGAACAAACATGGCGAACGCTTTATGGAACGTTATGCGCCGAACGCCAAAGACCTGGCAGGGCGTGATGTGGTGGCGCGTTCCATCATGATCGAAATCCGTGAAGGTCGCGGCTGTGATGGTCCGTGGGGACCGCACGCAAAACTGAAACTCGATCACCTGGGTAAAGAAGTTCTCGAATCCCGTCTGCCGGGTATCCTGGAACTCTCCCGTACCTTCGCTCACGTCGATCCGGTGAAAGAGCCGATTCCGGTTATCCCAACCTGTCACTACATGATGGGCGGTATTCCGACCAAAGTGACTGGTCAGGCGCTGACGGTGAACGAGAAGGGCGAAGATGTGGTGATCCCTGGCCTGTTCGCGGTAGGTGAAATTGCCTGCGTATCAGTACACGGCGCCAACCGTCTGGGCGGCAACTCGCTGCTGGACCTGGTGGTATTTGGTCGTGCGGCAGGTCTGCATCTGCAAGAGTCTATCGCCGAGCAGGGCGCACTGCGCGATGCCAGCGAGTCTGATGTAGAAGCTTCTCTCGATCGTCTGAATCGCTGGAACAACAACCGTAACGGTGAAGATCCGGTGGCGATTCGTAAAGCACTACAAGAATGCATGCAGCATAACTTCTCGGTCTTCCGTGAAGGTGATGCGATGGCGAAAGGTCTTGAGCAGTTGAAAGTGATCCGCGAGCGTCTGAAAAATGCCCGTCTGGATGACACTTCCAGCGAGTTCAACACCCAGCGCGTTGAGTGCCTGGAACTGGATAACCTGATGGAAACGGCGTATGCAACGGCTGTTTCTGCCAACTTCCGTACCGAAAGCCGTGGCGCACATAGCCGCTTCGACTTCCCGGATCGTGATGATGAAAACTGGCTGTGCCACTCCCTGTATCTGCCAGAGTCGGAATCCATGACGCGACGTCAAGTCAACATGGAACCGAAACTGCGTCCGGCATTCCCGCCGAAGATTCGTACTTACTAATGCGGAGACAGGAAAATGAGACTCGAGTTTTCAATTTATCGCTATAACCCGGATGTTGATGATGCTCCGCGTATGCAGGATTACACCCTGGAAGCGGATGAAGGTCGCGACATGATGCTGCTGGATGCGCTTATCCAGTTGAAAGAGAAAGATCCCAGCCTGTCGTTCCGCCGCTCCTGCCGTGAAGGTGTGTGCGGTTCCGACGGTCTGAACATGAACGGCAAGAATGGTCTGGCCTGTATTACCCCGATTTCGGCACTCAACCAGCCGGGTAAGAAAATTGTAATTCGCCCGTTACCTGGTTTACCGGTTGTCCGCGATTTGGTGGTAGACATGGGACAATTCTATGCGCAATATGAGAAAATCAAGCCTTACTTGTTGAATAATGGGCAAAATCCGCCAGCTCGCGAGCATTTACAGATGCCAGAGCAGCGCGAAAAACTCGATGGGTTGTATGAATGTATTCTCTGCGCATGCTGTTCAACCTCTTGTCCGTCTTTCTGGTGGAATCCCGATAAGTTTATCGGTCCGGCAGGCTTGTTAGCGGCGTATCGTTTCCTGATCGATAGCCGTGATACCGAGACTGACGAGCGGCTCGACGGTTTGAGCGATGCATTCAGTGTATTCCGCTGTCACAGCATCATGAACTGCGTCAGTGTATGCCCGAAAGGGCTGAACCCGACGCGTGCCATCGGCCATATCAAGTCGATGTTATTGCAGCGTAATGCGTAAGCCCCAGGCCTGATAAGACGCGTAGGCGTCGCATCAGGCAACCAGTGCCGGATGCGGCGTGAACGCCTTATCCGGCCTACATAGCTACACGTCATTACCCGTAGGCCTGATAAGCACGGCGCATCAGGCGTAACAAAGAAATGCAGGAAATCTTTAAAAACTGCCCCTGACACTAAGACAGTTTTTAAAGGTTCCTTAGCGGACGCAGAAAACACGACAAGTCCGCAACAAGTGAACCCCGGCACGCACATCTGATGTGAAATGTGCGTGGTAGTATCCACGGCGAAGTAAGCATAAAAAAGATGCTTAAGGGATCACGATGCAGAACAGCGCTTTGAAAGCCTGGTTGGACTCTTCTTACCTCTCTGGCGCAAACCAGAGCTGGATAGAACAGCTCTATGAAGACTTCTTAACCGATCCTGACTCGGTTGACGCTAACTGGCGTTCGACGTTCCAGCAGTTACCTGGTACGGGAGTCAAACCGGATCAATTTCACTCTCAAACGCGTGAATATTTCCGCCGCCTGGCGAAAGATGCTTCACGTTACTCTTCAACGATCTCCGACCCTGACACCAATGTGAAGCAGGTTAAAGTCCTGCAGCTCATTAACGCATACCGCTTCCGTGGTCACCAGCATGCGAATCTCGATCCGCTGGGACTGTGGCAGCAAGATAAAGTGGCCGATCTGGACCCGTCTTTCCACGATCTGACCGAAGCTGACTTCCAGGAGACTTTCAACGTCGGTTCATTTGCCAGCGGCAAAGAAACCATGAAACTCGGCGAACTGCTGGAAGCCCTGAAGCAAACCTACTGCGGCCCGATTGGCGCCGAGTATATGCACATTACCAGCACCGAAGAAAAACGCTGGATTCAACAGCGTATCGAGTCCGGTCGCTCGACGTTCAACAGCGAAGAGAAAAAACGCTTCTTAAGCGAACTGACCGCTGCTGAAGGTCTTGAACGTTACCTCGGCGCAAAATTCCCAGGCGCAAAACGCTTCTCGCTGGAAGGCGGCGACGCGTTAATCCCGATGCTCAAAGAGATGATCCGCCACGCTGGCAACAGCGGCACCCGTGAAGTGGTTCTTGGGATGGCGCACCGTGGTCGTCTGAACGTGCTGGTGAACGTGCTGGGTAAAAAACCGCAAGACTTGTTCGACGAGTTTGCCGGTAAACATAAAGAACACCTCGGCACGGGCGACGTGAAATACCATATGGGCTTCTCGTCTGACTTCCAGACCGATGGCGGCCTGGTTCACCTGGCGCTGGCGTTTAACCCGTCTCACCTTGAGATTGTAAGCCCGGTAGTTATCGGTTCTGTTCGTGCCCGTCTGGACAGACTTGATGAGCCGAGCAGCAACAAAGTGCTGCCAATCACCATTCATGGTGACGCCGCAGTGACCGGGCAGGGCGTGGTTCAGGAAACCCTGAACATGTCGAAAGCGCGTGGTTATGAAGTTGGCGGTACGGTACGTATCGTTATCAACAACCAGGTCGGTTTCACCACCTCTAACCCGCTGGATGCCCGTTCTACGCCGTACTGTACTGATATCGGTAAGATGGTGCAGGCGCCGATTTTCCACGTTAACGCGGACGATCCGGAAGCCGTTGCCTTTGTTACCCGTCTGGCGCTCGATTTCCGTAACACCTTTAAACGTGATGTCTTCATCGACCTGGTGTGCTATCGCCGTCACGGCCACAACGAAGCCGACGAGCCGAGCGCAACCCAGCCGCTGATGTATCAGAAAATCAAAAAACATCCGACGCCGCGCAAAATCTACGCTGACAAGCTGGAGCAGGAAAAAGTGGTGACGCTGGAAGATGCCACCGAGATGGTTAACCTGTACCGCGATGCGCTGGATGCTGGCGATTGCGTAGTGGCAGAGTGGCGTCCGATGAACATGCACTCCTTCACCTGGTCGCCATACCTCAACCACGAATGGGACGAAGAGTACCCGAATAAAGTTGAGATGAAGCGCCTGCAGGAGTTGGCTAAACGCATCAGCACGGTGCCGGAAGCGATTGAAATGCAGTCTCGCGTTGCCAAGATTTATGGCGATCGCCAGGCAATGGCTGCTGGTGAGAAACTGTTCGACTGGGGCGGCGCGGAAAACCTCGCTTACGCCACTCTGGTTGATGAAGGCATCCCGGTTCGCCTGTCGGGCGAAGACTCCGGTCGCGGTACGTTCTTCCACCGCCACGCAGTGATCCATAACCAGTCTAACGGTTCCACTTACACGCCGCTGCAACACATCCATAACGGTCAGGGCGCGTTCCGCGTCTGGGACTCCGTTCTGTCTGAAGAAGCAGTGCTGGCGTTCGAATACGGTTATGCCACTGCAGAACCCCGCACTCTGACCATCTGGGAAGCGCAGTTCGGTGACTTCGCTAACGGTGCTCAGGTGGTTATCGACCAGTTCATCTCTTCTGGTGAACAGAAGTGGGGCCGTATGTGTGGTCTGGTCATGCTGCTGCCGCACGGTTATGAAGGACAGGGACCGGAACACTCCTCCGCGCGTCTGGAACGTTATCTGCAACTTTGCGCCGAGCAAAACATGCAGGTTTGCGTACCGTCGACCCCGGCACAGGTTTACCACATGCTGCGTCGTCAGGCGCTGCGCGGGATGCGTCGTCCGCTGGTGGTCATGTCGCCGAAATCGCTGCTGCGTCATCCGCTGGCAGTTTCTACGCTGGACGAATTGGCGAACGGCACCTTCCTGCCGGCCATCGGTGAAGTCGATGAACTTGATCCGAAAGGCGTTAAACGTGTAGTGATGTGTTCTGGTAAGGTTTATTACGACCTGCTGGAACAACGTCGTAAGAACAATCAACACGATGTCGCCATCGTGCGTATCGAGCAACTCTACCCGTTCCCGCATAAAGCGATGCAGGAAGTGTTGCAGCAATATGCTCACGTCAAGGATTTTGTCTGGTGCCAGGAAGAGCCGCTCAACCAGGGCGCATGGTACTGCAGCCAGCATCATTTCCGTGAAGTGATTCCATTTGGGGCTTCTCTGCGTTATGCAGGCCGCCCGGCCTCCGCCTCCCCGGCGGTAGGGTATATGTCCGTTCACCAGAAACAGCAACAAGATCTGGTTAATGACGCGCTGAACGTCGAATAAATAAAGGATACACAATGAGTAGCGTAGATATTCTGGTCCCTGACCTGCCTGAATCCGTAGCCGATGCCACCGTCGCAACCTGGCATAAAAAACCCGGCGACGCAGTCGTACGTGATGAAGTGCTGGTAGAAATCGAAACTGACAAAGTGGTACTGGAAGTACCGGCATCAGCAGACGGCATTCTGGATGCGGTTCTGGAAGATGAAGGTACAACCGTAACGTCTCGTCAGATCCTCGGTCGCCTGCGTGAAGGCAATAGCGCCGGTAAAGAAACCAGCGCCAAATCTGAAGAGAAAGCGTCCACTCCGGCGCAACGCCAGCAGGCTTCTCTGGAAGAGCAAAACAACGATGCGTTAAGCCCGGCGATCCGTCGCCTGCTGGCTGAACACAACCTCGATGCCAGTGCCATTAAAGGCACCGGTGTAGGTGGTCGTCTGACCCGTGAAGATGTGGAAAAACATCTGGCGAAAGCTCCGGCGAAAGACGCTGCACCAGCAGCAGCCCCGACTGCTCAACCGGCACTGGCTGCACGTAGCGAAAAACGTGTACCAATGACTCGTCTGCGTAAGCGTGTGGCAGAGCGTCTGCTGGAAGCGAAAAACTCCACCGCCATGCTGACCACGTTCAACGAAGTCAACATGAAGCCGATTATGGATCTGCGTAAGCAGTACGGCGAAGCGTTTGAAAAACGTCACGGCATCCGTCTGGGCTTTATGTCCTTCTACGTGAAAGCGGTGGTTGAAGCCCTGAAACGTTACCCGGAAGTGAACGCGTCTATCGACGGCGATGATGTGGTTTACCACAACTATTTCGATGTCAGCATGGCGGTTTCTACGCCGCGTGGTCTGGTGACGCCGGTTCTGCGTGATGTCGATACCCTCGGCATGGCAGACATCGAGAAGAAAATCAAAGAACTGGCAATTAAAGGCCGTGACGGCAAGCTGACGGTTGAAGATCTGACCGGTGGTAACTTCACCATCACTAACGGCGGTGTGTTCGGTTCCCTGATGTCTACGCCTATCATCAACCCGCCGCAGAGCGCAATTCTGGGTATGCACGCTATCAAAGATCGTCCGATGGCAGTGAATGGTCAGGTTGAGATCCTGCCGATGATGTACCTGGCGCTGTCCTACGATCACCGTTTGATCGATGGTCGCGAATCTGTGGGCTTCCTGGTAACGATCAAAGAGTTGCTGGAAGATCCGACGCGTCTGCTGCTGGACGTGTAGTAGTTTAAGTTTCACCTGCACCGTAGACCGGATAAGACATTATCGCCTTCTCCGGCAATTGAAGCCTGATGCGACGCTTGCGCGTCTTATCAGGCCTACGGGGACCACCAATGTAGGTCGGATAAGGCGCTCGCACCGCATCCGACAAGCGATGCCTGATACGACGCTTGCGCGTTTTATCAGGCCTACGGGGACCACCAATGTAGGTCGGATAAGGCGCTCGCACCGCATCCGACAAGCGATGCCTGATACGACGCTTGCGCGTTTTATCAGGCCTACAGGTGACCGACAATGCCCGGAAACGATACGTCATATTCGGTCTACGGTTTAAAAGATAACGATTACTGAAGGATGGACAGAACACATGAACTTACATGAATATCAGGCAAAACAACTGTTTGCCCGCTATGGCTTACCAGCACCAGTGGGTTATGCCTGTACTACTCCGCGCGAAGCAGAAGAAGCCGCTTCAAAAATCGGTGCCGGTCCGTGGGTAGTAAAATGTCAGGTTCACGCTGGTGGCCGCGGTAAAGCGGGCGGTGTGAAAGTTGTAAACAGCAAAGAAGACATCCGTGCTTTTGCAGAAAACTGGCTGGGCAAGCGTCTGGTAACGTATCAAACAGATGCCAATGGCCAACCGGTTAACCAGATTCTGGTTGAAGCAGCGACCGATATCGCTAAAGAGCTGTATCTCGGTGCCGTTGTTGACCGTAGTTCCCGTCGCGTGGTCTTTATGGCCTCCACCGAAGGCGGCGTGGAAATCGAAAAAGTGGCGGAAGAAACTCCGCACCTGATCCACAAAGTTGCGCTTGATCCGCTGACTGGCCCGATGCCGTATCAGGGGCGCGAGCTGGCGTTCAAACTGGGTCTGGAAGGTAAGCTGGTTCAACAGTTCACCAAAATCTTTATGGGTCTGGCGACCATTTTCCTGGAGCGCGACCTGGCGCTTATCGAAATCAACCCGCTGGTCATCACTAAACAGGGTGATCTGGTCTGCCTCGACGGCAAACTGGGCGCTGACGGCAACGCCCTGTTCCGCCAGCCTGATCTGCGCGAAATGCGCGACCAGTCGCAGGAAGATCCGCGTGAAGCACAGGCTGCACAGTGGGAACTGAACTACGTTGCGCTGGATGGCAACATCGGTTGTATGGTTAACGGCGCAGGTCTGGCGATGGGCACGATGGACATCGTTAAACTGCACGGTGGCGAACCGGCTAACTTCCTTGACGTTGGCGGCGGCGCAACCAAAGAGCGCGTAACTGAAGCGTTCAAAATCATCCTCTCTGACGACAAAGTGAAAGCCGTTCTGGTTAACATCTTCGGCGGTATCGTTCGTTGCGACCTGATCGCTGACGGTATCATCGGTGCGGTAGCGGAAGTGGGTGTTAACGTACCGGTAGTAGTACGTCTTGAAGGTAACAACGCCGAACTCGGCGCGAAGAAACTGGCTGACAGCGGCCTGAATATTATTGCAGCAAAAGGTCTGACGGATGCAGCGCAGCAGGTTGTTGCTGCAGTGGAGGGGAAATAATGTCCATTTTAATTGATAAAAACACCAAGGTTATCTGCCAGGGCTTTACTGGTAGCCAGGGAACTTTCCACTCTGAACAGGCTATTGCATACGGCACCAAAATGGTTGGCGGCGTAACCCCAGGTAAAGGTGGTACTACCCACCTCGGCCTGCCGGTGTTCAACACCGTGCGTGAAGCCGTTGCTGCCACTGGCGCTACCGCTTCTGTTATCTACGTACCGGCTCCGTTCTGCAAAGACTCCATTCTGGAAGCTATCGATGCAGGCATCAAACTGATTATCACCATCACTGAAGGCATCCCGACGCTGGATATGCTGACTGTGAAAGTGAAACTGGACGAAGCAGGCGTTCGTATGATCGGCCCGAACTGCCCGGGCGTAATCACTCCGGGTGAATGCAAAATCGGTATCCAGCCGGGTCACATTCACAAACCGGGTAAAGTGGGTATCGTTTCCCGTTCCGGTACACTGACCTATGAAGCGGTTAAACAGACCACGGATTACGGTTTCGGTCAGTCGACCTGTGTTGGTATCGGCGGCGATCCGATCCCTGGCTCTAACTTTATCGACATTCTCGAAATGTTCGAAAAAGACTCGCAGACCGAAGCGATCGTGATGATCGGTGAGATCGGCGGTAGCGCTGAAGAAGAAGCAGCGGCGTACATCAAAGAGCACGTTACCAAGCCAGTAGTGGGTTACATCGCTGGTGTGACTGCGCCGAAAGGCAAACGTATGGGTCACGCGGGTGCCATCATTGCCGGTGGGAAAGGGACTGCGGATGAGAAATTTGCTGCCCTGGAAGCCGCAGGCGTGAAAACCGTTCGCAGCCTGGCTGACATCGGTGAAGCACTGAAAACTGTTCTGAAATAAATATCTGTAATAAGAAATAGCCCTCGCCGCTTCCCTCTACAGGAATGGCGAAGGGCTGTCGGTTTCGACATGGTTGGCCATCTTATGATGGCCTTTTTTTATGCCTTAAACGTTACCACGGTTGAAATCTGACCGCAGGCAGCTTTCTGCTGGGCGTCGATAACCGCAGCAATATCCTTAAAGCGACAGGCGCTTCCTCACGATGTCATTTTGTGGAAAATGAAAATTCATATTCTCCATGAACCATATTTTAAAATTTTCTGTGCATACCTGTTTTTTCTGTTTCGAATTATCTCTCACGCTCCAATTTTTATTATTTTAAGGATAATGGGTAAATGGATCCTGACTGCGGGTCTGGGGTGCATGGGCGCGCACAACCGCTGGCGGTGACTCTGGCGGAAACTTGTTCATTAAATATCGAGTGACAGCAAAGTAGCATCGACTTTCGTCTGCGTACCCGTTACCTGTTTCTTTCGATATTCAACCCGTTGCCGGAGGTATTGAAGATACCGGTGCCAATAACGACCACGCGGCCAGAAGATTGAAACAGGTTGTCGATAATCTGAACGTGATTTATGGCATTGAACTGATGCATTCCGCACAGGCTCTCGATTTGCGGTTGCAGGCCAATCCACAACTGGCATTAGGAAAATCCACCAAAGCGATGTTTACCGAATATAGAAAAGTCGTGCCGTTTGTCGACCAGGATCGGGTCTTTACCCCAGATATTGCAGCTTCGCAAAAATTCTTAGAAGGATATGCTATAAATCAAAAATAAATTTTTTGTTGATTGTTTATCATAATATCCACAGATATGATAATTGCTATCAATTTAATAATCTTCACTTAACTCGAATCATAATAATCCGAAGGGCGCTTTGCTTTTCGGATTATTATTATCTGATTGAGAGAATTGTCACGCCGGGCTTGTGGGTTATAAATATCGTTCATGATTTTTATAAAATATTTATCGCTGCTTTGGTTGCCATTACTTAGCAATAAGTAATGATTTTTTGATAGTTTAAACTATTTTTAAGGGACGGCATTATGAGAGGAAAAATACCCAAAACGGAATTGCTGGTAACTTTTGAGGTAGTCGCACGCCATGAAAGTTATACCAGAGCGGCAGAGGAGTTAGCGTTAACTCAAAGTGCAGTATTCAGGCAAGTTAGCGCACTGGAAGAGTTTCTACATATATCATTATTTGCGCATTCTAAAAGAAGAATATTTCTTAATGATGCCGGAAAGCATTATCTGGGAATTGTTAAAGAAACATTGAATAAGCTTGAACGTGACACAAATACTATCATGACCTGGCAGCCTACGGTTCAGGTTATTGAGCTTGCTGTCAATCCGACTTTCAGTACGCACTGGTTGATCCCCAATTTACGTGAGTTCAATAAATTGTATCCCGATATTATTGTCAATATTCACTCATTGGCTAATAACGGGGATTTTCTGAATCGGGAATACGATGCCGTCATTATGCGTGAAAATTTTTGCGCGCCCTGGTCGGAGGTAGAATATCTCTTTGAGGAAGAGATCCTGCCGGTATGCAGCGGCAGTTTACTTTCACTTCCTGACCAAAAACTGTCTGTTGCAGAGCTATTAAGTGAGCTACCACTGCTGCATCAAAGTACCCGTATTACTGGCTGGGAAGAGTGGTTTGCATTGTCTGGCGTTAGTAGCCCGTTGGTGAATAACGGGCCACGTTTTGATTTACTTTCAATGCTGATTGCCGCCGTGCGATCTAATCTCGGTGTGGCGCTTTTGCCTCGGTTTGCAATTCAACACGATTTAGATAGCGGTGATATGGTGATCCCGTGTGATGTGCCTATTCGCACCGGCAATCGATTTATTATGACGTGGCGGGAAGAGAAGGCTGATTATCCGCACTTGCAACTCTTTCGTGAGTGGTTGTTTGCAAAATCGGTCGTACCGGAGGAGATGTAAAACCTGCGCCTGGCGAGATGCCAGGCGCAGTCATTACCAGTCGATACCTGGCTGTGCCTGACCGGGTGATTTGGCAGTGAAGCGTTCACCTCTTCAGTATCCAGAAAATGGTAAGCCAGCATAAAGGTCAGCTCATCCAGCACGACTAAATCGTAACGTTCACTTTCATTAATGCCCCGCAGGGCAAGTGGCGCAGCGGTGTTGCTGCTCAAACTGGCTAAAGAAATTATTGCCTTTATCATCCACCAGAATGAACGCGGGCAAGTTTTCAACCTCCATCATCCACACTGCTTCCATGCCCAACTCCGGATATTCCAGGCAATGCAGGCTTTTGACATATTCTTGCGCCAGTAACGCCGCCGCACCGCCGATACTTCCCAGATTAAAGCCGCCATGTTTGTGACAGGCATCGGTAACCTGCTGGCTGCGGTTGCCTTTCGATAACATCACCAGACTGCCGCCAGCGGCCTGGAAGGCGTCGACATAACCATCCATTCGACCGCCCGTAGTTGGCCCAAGAGAACCACAGGCCATATTTTCCGGTGTTTTCGCAGGGCCAGCGTAATAGACGATATGATGCTTCAGGTAATCCGGCATCGGTTCGCCGTTATCCAGTCGTTCTTTTATTTTGGCGTGGGCGATATCACGCTCCACCACAATGGGGCCGCTTAACGACACACGGGTGCCGATCGGTAATGTGGCGAGATCATGCATTACTTCACGCAATGGACGATTTAGATCAATCTGTACGTTATGTGCGTGATTTTCTTCCCGCATTGAGGCTGGAATATATTGCCCCGGATTATGTTCGAGTTTTTCCAGCCAGATACCGTGCTTGTTAATTTTGGCTTTAATATTACGATCGGCGGAACAGGAGAGCGCCATAGCAATTGGGCTGGAGCCACCGTGGCGCGGCAGACGAATAACACGAATATCATGAGCGAAATATTTGCCACCAAACTGAGCACCAATGCCAAATTGTTGGCTGGCGTCGAGTAAGGTTTTTTCCAGCTCAACATCGCGGAAAGCTTGTCCCTGCTCGTTTCCGCTGGTGGGCAGATTATCGTAGTATTTTGTCGACGCTAGTTTGGCGACTTTTAACGCCTGATCGGCAGAAAGTCCCCCGACGACAAAGGCGATGTGGTAGGGCGGACAGGCGGCAGTTCCCAGCGATTTCATTTTTTCGATTAAAAACGCAGTCAGTTTTTCTGGTTGCAGGAGAGATTTGGTTTCCTGGTAAAGCGCAGCTTTATTGGCGGAGCCACCTCCTTTATTGACACACAGAAAATGGTACTCGTCGCCGGGGACGGCGCTGATATCAATCTGTGCCGGAAGATTGGTTTGTGTATTGACTTCGGTATACATATCCAGCGGCGCATTTTGTGAAAAGCGCAGATTATTTTCCTGGAAAGTGGTGTAAATACCTTTGCTTAAGGCTTCGGCGTCATTGCCTCCGGTCCAGATGTGTTGCCCTTTGCTGGCGACAATGGTGGCGGTGCCGGTGTCCTGGCAGTTGGGTAATATCCCTTTTGCTGAGACTTCGGCATTGCGCAGTAGCTGCAAGGCCACATATCTGTCATTACTGCTGGCCTGCGGATCGTTCAGAATGCTGGCGACTTGTTGCAGGTGAGCGGGACGTAAGAAAAAAGAGGCTTCATAAAATGCCTCCCGGGCAAGCAACGTTAATGCTTCCGGGGCGACTTTTATCACTTCTTCGCCGTCTATTTCCGTTACTGTAATGTATTGATTGCTGATTAATTTATATTCCGTTGCGTCTTTATATTGTAAAAACGGTTCTTGCCAGATAAATGGTTTAGACATAATGTGTTCTCACATTGTGGTTATTTTTACCGAATGATAAGGCAGGCCTTTTTTCCCGCAGAGACTGGATGAGTTATATCACGTTGTCATTCGGTATTGACTTAAGTATTATTTAATTACGAGTGATTGTTTTATGATTTTTAGGGGAACGTAGGCCACTATTTATTCCTGCTGTGATAATATTGGCGCGCATCGTAATCTATTTTATTGATATGTTTAGATAAATGCACCTGACATAAATATCTGTGCAGGTACATTTATGGGATTGATAATCTAAACAGTATTAATTACTAAATATCAAAATGAATGCTTAATAAAGGGGCGTGCTGCTGCGCACCATAAACATCATTATCGCCCACATTCCCGGAGATGATATCTCGTGGCATGACGATTTTTACTGCATTAGAAGGATCAAACCAGACAATACGATGAATAAAGTCAGGTTCAACATGATATAAGTCAGCAATCAGTTCTGGGGTTAATTGCCCGGATGATTTAACGCGCTCATAGTTTTCTTTCGTTTTAAATAAAATATCTAACACCAGCTCGTACGGCCCGGCATTTTTCGAGCGGATAACCTGTGCCAGTGAGACAATAGACTGTTTCATGCCTGAACTCCTTCTGGCGTCACCTGTTCAATATGGAAATCAAAACGCAGTGCGTCGTTGGCTTCAATCAGGTGATAGATAGAAAACTCGTATACGGGGCCACTCTGGATATCAGAAGGGGAGAACGGGAACGCCAGGTTGCCCGCAGTGGCGATGCGATTTTCATAGCCATAGTGCAACATAGTGGAGCGCACCAGTGAGCAAACACTGTTGGCGATTTCTTGCGTCGGTGCGACCACATCCAGGACGATCCCCAGTTCATGTCCGGCAGTTTCCACGGGCTCGTGGTCGCCCATGACACCATTTTTACCGTACAGGTGGAATGTCATTCGAATACTGTCATCGGTCAGTGACAGGTTGCGCGTCACGCTGGCTTTGACCTCTTCAATGATTTTGTCGATCCCGGCGATCATGATTGGGTCGCGAGTGCCAGCGATGGTCAGGCAGCGGAAGCCCACCTGCCGCGCGCCTTCCAGCTTCAGTGCATATGGCGTTTCTTCATGCTTAGAACCGCTGACATAAACTTCACCGTCGTTCACGGCTTTGAAGGTGCAGCCTTTCAGATTCAGAACACCGCCAGGTCCCGGCAGGAAGTAGGGATCGGATTTCTCATACAGCGTGTGTGCCGCTGCTGACGTTTCGGTAAATTTACGCTGCGGATTAAATGTCTTTAGTGTAAAGCCGTTGTCATCAATGATGCCCATCGCACAGTCAGAGCCAGAACCGGGCGTTGCGGCGATTGCCGCGCACTCAAGAATTTTCCCACAATGCAGCGCCAGCCCTTCGTCAAAGCCTTGCATGATTGGTAGCGCGGCAAAACAGGCCGGATCATAAGCCCGGCCGCCCAGCACCACCTGTGCGCCTTCTTTCAGCGCCCGCTGGAAGGGTTCAATACCCATTTGCGCGACGATATAGGTACTTTCGTCAATCGCGTCGTGTGTTAACGGCGGGACAAAATCCAGTGCCGTGATTTTGCCGTTATCCAGCGCCTGGTGGACGATGGCTTTGTCAACGTCCGCCGGGATCAGCGCCATCGAGAACGAAAGTTTTTCCTCTTGCGCAATCTCGTGAATAATTTGACGACACCATTCAAGATGCGGGGCAGCACCAGAACCACCTGCCGTCCCGATCACCACCGGAATATTATTTTGTACCCCTGCGGTTATCATATAGCGCAGGTCGCGTTTAACCCCCGCGCGGTCGGTAAATGGCTTACCCGCCCCCAGATAGTGCGGTCCAGGATCGGAAGAACCGGCATCGACGGCGATCAGGTCGGGAGATTCCGCCATTGCTTTGCGGAAGCTCTCTTCAGGGAAGCCATAACCGAGGATTGCAGTAGGTGATAAGACTTTAAAAGAACGAGCCATCTGTTAATCCTTAGCCAGCATCAGCGCGATAGTACGATTCATTTCGTTGAACACGATGTCGAGGCCCTCGTCAAACCCCATCCCAGGTTTCACCAGCATCCGCATGGGACGCGCGGCAAGAGCTACGTGGACGCAAGTACGGGCGCTGACATCGGTTTCGTTACAGGTGCCACCCTGATAGGCTTCCATTCCGTGGCTGTTGCAGTACAGAACCGCATCGACGATGTTGTGAATACTGCCCAGATCAGGCGTTTTGATTTGCACCATGTGGCAACTGGCTGCATCAGTAAAATCAACGATATCCTGGTAGGTGTTACACCATTCGTCAGCGACAATTTTCACGCCGGAAGCGAGGCGCGTCAGCTCTTTGGTGATGGCAGTCAACAGGCGAATTTGGTCAGGCTTGTTACCGGCATCAATCGGACCTTCAATGTACAGCGGCAGACCTTGTGTTTCTTCTTCCAGGCTGGCGATGTATTGCGCGCAGCGAACAGGATCCATGTCGAAGATCAGACCGATGGTGCCGTATACATCGATGTGCAGGGTAGGGTGGTAGCGAGCGCTGGTGCGTTTGCTCAGAATGCGATCTGACAGCCAGCGGATATATTCGCGCAGTTTTTCCCCCTTAAAGCCCAGCTTCTCTTCGACGTTATTAATCAGTGCATGGGGCAGCACGTCGATCCCTTTGAGGATCATCTTATCGACGGCGATATACCGATCGTCGCCGCTCTGGCCAAATAAAGGAATGGGTTTCGCCACGCGCGGTAGCTGCCATTCATCGCAAATTACTTCAGTTTTCAGACGACCCGTTGCCAGTGCGGTAGCGTCAAGCAGCGCCTGCGATAACCCATAGCGCACGGCGGTATGCAGCAAGTTGCCGTTAACACGCAGCTTGTCGAAAAAACGGGCGTTCGGCACAAACGCATCCACATCGCGGCCTTCCAGTAACGGTTTGATATGGTCATTAAGGAAAGGAATAAAATGCTCTGCGAGGAACAGAGGATCGCGACCGCCTGCCCCGGAGTACTGCACCGCAGCACAATCACCAACTGCGACTGCACCATTTTCCAGAATCAACTGAACTGAAACGCATTCCCCAGCCTGACGTACTGCGCTAAAACCAGACGTAACCGGCTCTCCGGTATAAAAAAATCCGTCGTGACCCGCTCCGTTTTTTATCGCCTGCTGGTCATCGAAATAGAATGAGGAGTAGCCAGCGGTGAAAAGGGCCTGTTTTATTTTCATTATGGTCTTCCTATTAATTTACTGTGGGATACAGCATTGATGTCATCTACAACCATCTGGAATGTCGGTTGGCGTCCTTCAACGCGTGCGCGTTCGGCAACATAATCGTGGTGAAGGTCGAGAATGTCTTTTGGCAACGGAACGGCGCCAGCTTCCAGCACGCGTATTGCGCCGGTGTTGTCGCGGACCGGAAGAATTTTGCCCGCGTTGCAGGCGGCTGGCGCAAAAGGCACATCCAGTACGCCCGCTTCAAATGCCAGCACCGTACCGCGCGCGATATCCCCATTCCCCAGTTCGAACACTTTATTCAGCACGGCGCGAACTTCGCTCTTAATCAGCTCAACTTCCAGTTCCACCGCAGGACACGGCGGGAATTTCTGATTGCTAACCATATTGAGCATTTGGCGGGAGGCTTTCAGCCCCTGCACGTTGGCGGCAGCGGTAGGGATGCCCCAGGCTTCATGCGGACTCTTGGTTATCACTTTTGTTGCGCCCGACATTCCGGCAACCGCCGCGCCCCAGGAGATAATCGCGAACGCTTTTGACTCGTCTTCCGGGAAACCGCCCATCCACTGGTGGAACACCGTACTTAATTCGTAATCTGCATAGCCATGGTTCTGGAAGTATTCGTGAGCGAGTTCACGCAAAGACTGGATCGCCGCAATATCTTGCGTCAGGCTTCCGACCTGACCATAACCGACGGTGATAGATTTCACGCCCTGTTCCAGCGCCAGCAAGCCCTCGATTATCGCAATAGAGTGCGAGATAAACGGTGGAATTAAGGTATCTGTAAGCGGGCCAAACGGTTCGCGGTTGATGCGAATACCGTACTCTTCATACAGCCCCATTAAACGGTCGCAGTACTGCCAGTCGCGGATCGATTTTTCCAGTGTCACGCGTTTGGCATACGGAATATTGTAGGAAATGCCACCGCCTTCATAGCTGGTGAAGCCGCTGGCCATTGAAATTTCAGCCAGCAGCCGCGCATCTGGTGTGCCGTGGCGGATCTGTAGCGGTTTTTGCAGGGTTTCGGTCAGACGACGACATGCTGCGACGCCGTGGTTAACCACCGGTAAACCGTTCAGTTTAGAGGTTCCGGCTTAATCCCTATCGCGGCTTCTTCGTAACGATTCAGACGGGTATAGACATCGATGGTGCTCGGCAGCAGATCACACTCATCTTGCAGAGTTTTTAGTAGTTCGATGTGTTCGTCCATCAACGCCACGCCTGCGCGCGGTTGGCTAAGTGTTTTACCTTCCAGGTCTGCTTTCAGTAGGGCAAGGGAAAAGCGTTTATGATCAGGAATGGTTTGTTGATATTTAAAGCCATCTTCGAAGTGTTCAACATCCTTGCCGGTTTCCCAGGTTTTCAGTACCTGTTGCCGCTCGGTCATGAATTCGTCATGGGTTAATTTCTTATTTCGAAGTTCCATTGATTGCTGCCTTAATTGTTATAGGGTTAAGCATTGAATACTGGTACGCGCGGCGGCCTGTGGATCTACTCTGGCGACGTTTGCCAGCAGTGGAAATAGCCCCCGTGAATCGCGGTAATATTCAAATTCGGTCGGTAAGAGAATGCGTTTGCCGTCGTCGTTTAACTCGCGGTATTTCAACCAACGATGAATATCAAACTGGCTGGCGCGCGACAGCCATCCACCGGAACCAACGACTTTGCGCACGGTGGTCAGGTCGCGTCCCATCTGTAAATCGACATTGCCGACGCAGGTGCAGACCTCTTTTTTGGTGCCGGCATGACGCTCGGTGGCGTAACCTACGCACAGTCCGGCCAGCACAGTATCGAAATATTTTTCTTCTGCGTTAGTGGGTAAATGATCGGGATGTGCGACTAAATGACGGAGATAATGATAAAAAGCGTCCTGCTGTGTGGGGTGCTGAGAAAAGAGCACATTAACTAAGTCTTTTGCGCTTTCACCAACCACCATGGCTGAGACGCGCATTCCCAGATCGCCTTCAACGGTCCGTTTTACGAATGGTTCCGGTACGCCGTGTAAAACGGTGTCGGGCGAAAGATTATTGGCACAGGCAGAATACATATCGGTGGTTGCGCCGCCCATGTCGATCAGCATGAACTCTTTCCAACTGCTATCGACATTACTGATTGCCTTAACCAGTTCAAAAACTGTCCACGGCGTCGGCATCGGCTCTTCGCCCGTTTCATCAACAATTACATCCAGCCCTTTTCCTTTAACAATGCGTTTGAGGAAAATGTCGCAGATGGCCTGACGTGCGGCGAAAGGGGAGGGATTTTCAAGATCAGGCAGGACGTTATCGACGATGGTCAGATCTTTATGCCCGAGGATGTCCTGTATGTTGTCCTGAATATCCCGGTTTCCGGCATAAATAATGGCGCAATCGAGTTTTGATTCCGCCAGCACACGGGCGTTATTTAGCCCGTAACTCTCTTCTCCGCCATCGGTGCCGCCCGTGAACAAGAGGATATCGGGTGGTGACTCTTCCAGCGCCTGAATATCACGGCGGTTCAGCTTGTAGGAGTAATTCTGCGCAATTTTAGCGCCAGCAGAGTGAGCGGTTACTTTCGCGGATTCCAGGGTAATAGAAGGCACTAATCCCATTGCGGCAACCGCCAGTCCACCTTTGGCTGAAGAGGAGTACTTCAATGCGACTTCGCCACTTTTTAACAGGGGGAGGGCGTTATTTACGTTTAACACCTGATTCAGGCTTGAGAAAAAACCATCGGCCAGATGACGCGTGGTGGTTGGAGTCAGAACGTGGTTAACCAGCGTTAACGCGTCCCCCTCCCGGGTAAAGAGGGCAGCTTTGGTCCACGTCGATCCAATATCGACAGAGACGATTTGCATCAGATGGCCTCTTCGAAAATACGTGTTTCAACACCATGACGCTGGTTGATATCGTTGGCCATCAGCTGGCAGACATCTTCTAAGTCATGACTGGGGGCGAAGACGCGGTCAAAACCCATCTCTTTGAATTTGATTTCCACGTCGGCGAAGTCATGTTTACCCACCACCAGGTTACCGCCTACATAGAGCAGAATGTCGCCAAGTCCACGTTCGATGCAGCGTTCACGCATGCCCAGACAGTCGATATCACCATGTCCATAGATAGAGGAAACCACTATCGCGTCAGCGCCAGTTTCAATGGCGGCATCAATATATTCATCCTGGCTGACCATTACGCCCAGGTTAATGACTCTGAAGTCGTGGGAAGTAAAAACGCGATCCAGAACTTTATTGCCAACTGCATGGCAGTCGGCACCAATAACGCCCAGCACAAGTGTTGCTTTCTTCATGGGGAATCCTTTGTAAGACAGAGAGAGGGTAAAATAAGTTACACACGTCGTATTTATGGCCGTTTTCTGCGGCACATGATTAATAACACTGGAGTGTCTTTGTCCTGTCGTCAGGTTGCAATTGATCTATTTTCAAAATATTTTTCGAAAAATGCTTGTTTATGTGGTTGCTTTAAATATGACAGTTATTTCAACTATTTACATATATGGCTGTTATTGATTTTAATTTTTCAAATTATATTGATTTAATGTGTTGATATATTTGTGATCAACATCTGATTTGCATTTTTGTGAGAGTGGGCTGGTTATAAAAGCAGTTCCATAAAGTTGGCTGTGCATTATTAATACAATTTACTGCCGTATTAACATAGAATTGTAACGGTAATGTTGAAAGTAACAAATGGTTAATAACTCATTTGGGGGGGCTATTCATTGGACATAATTAATCATCTCTAATGAAATGATTATTCTGGACCAGTCGAGCGTATTACTTAGAGGGGGCTGGTGTTCAATAACGTTCAGATATAATACCGTTTCATTGTCTCGCCTTGCAGTTGGGCTAATAAAAATAATTTACATATAACAACACAGGATAAACTTAGTTATTGAATCTCATGTTGTTTGGTGTTGGGTCACTGAGCTGTTCGTTGAATATAAGAATGGAAAAATACTTATATCAGATGCAATTTCGCTTAAAAATTTTCTTTTCTTCTCCCTGCAATCTACAAATCAATCCTTTAATGTGATTATTAGCAAGAAAACAATAACATTCCGGGGATAAAGATTGGTGCTCATAAAGACAACAATCAATTAACTTTGATAAAAATATGTTATGTAAAATGAAAACAAATTGGCTAATCTAATCAATTAGTATTATAAAAAGTCGGCAAGGTGCTTTTGTTAAATAAAGTACTGGTTTTTTATCTATATCTTTCCTGGTGGATAAATATTTTGCACTTATATATCACAATAAATTAACAATAAAATCATCAGTAATCTATAGTTTACATGTGATTAACATATTTGATTGATTTTGATATAAATCAATTTTTAAATCTTGAAAAAAATCAGTAAAATGCGATAAATTGTTGTAGATCAAATTGGTGGGGTAGTGACAATTTCGCTATAAATTGATCACTGTCGAAAAATGCAAATTTGCTCAATAAAAACCTGTTTATTGTAAGGATTTTGCAGCGTAATATAATTGCGGGATCAATTTGGTTTATTCATTAACATATTTGTAACTTTTTATCATTGTCTTTTCCTCTTTTGATGAAGTGGCAACGATAGGGGCGAGCAAATACATTTGTATTGGGGCATGCGTGTGACCCTTTCTAACGGGGTTCACTCTCGGAGTCTTCATGCGATGAGCAAGGAGTCATGATGTTAGATATAGTCGAACTGTCGCGCTTACAGTTTGCCTTGACCGCGATGTACCACTTCCTTTTTGTGCCACTGACGCTCGGTATGGCGTTCCTGCTGGCCATTATGGAAACGGTCTACGTCCTTTCCGGCAAACAGATTTATAAAGATATGACCAAGTTCTGGGGCAAGTTGTTTGGTATCAACTTCGCTCTGGGCGTGGCAACCGGTCTGACCATGGAGTTCCAGTTCGGGACTAACTGGTCTTACTATTCCCACTATGTAGGGGATATCTTCGGTGCGCCGCTGGCAATCGAAGGTCTGATGGCCTTCTTCCTCGAATCCACCTTTGTAGGTCTGTTCTTCTTCGGTTGGGATCGTCTGGGTAAAGTTCAGCATATGTGTGTCACCTGGCTGGTGGCGCTCGGTTCAAACCTGTCCGCTCTGTGGATTCTGGTCGCGAACGGCTGGATGCAAAACCCAATCGCGTCGGATTTCAATTTCGAAACCATGCGTATGGAGATGGTGAGCTTCTCCGAGCTGGTGCTTAACCCGGTTGCTCAGGTGAAATTCGTTCACACTGTAGCGTCTGGTTATGTGACTGGCGCGATGTTCATCCTCGGTATCAGCGCATGGTATATGCTGAAAGGCCGTGACTTCGCCTTCGCAAAACGCTCCTTTGCTATCGCTGCCAGCTTCGGTATGGCTGCCGTTCTGTCTGTTATTGTTCTGGGTGATGAATCTGGTTACGAAATGGGCGACGTGCAGAAAACCAAACTGGCTGCAATTGAAGCCGAGTGGGAAACTCAACCTGCGCCTGCTGCCTTTACTCTGTTCGGTATTCCTGATCAGGATGAGCAGACGAACAAATTTGCGATCCAGATCCCTTACGCTCTGGGTATTATCGCAACGCGTTCCGTGGATACACCGGTTATCGGCCTGAAAGAGCTGATGGTGCAGCATGAAGAACGCATCCGTAACGGGATGAAGGCATACTCTCTGCTCGAGCAACTGCGTTCTGGTTCTACCGACCAGGCTGTCCGTGACCAGTTCAATAGTATGAAGAAAGACCTTGGCTACGGTCTGCTGCTGAAACGCTATACGCCGAATGTGGCTGATGCGACTGAAGCGCAGATTCAACAGGCAACCAAAGACTCCATTCCGCGTGTAGCGCCGCTGTACTTCGCGTTCCGTATCATGGTGGCGTGTGGCTTCCTGCTGCTGGCAATCATTGCGCTTTCCTTCTGGAGTGTCATCCGCAATCGTATTGGCGAGAAAAAATGGCTGCTGCGCGCCGCGCTGTACGGTATGCCGCTGCCGTGGATTGCTGTAGAAGCTGGCTGGTTCGTTGCTGAATATGGTCGCCAACCGTGGGCTATCGGTGAAGTGCTGCCTACCGCCGTGGCGAACTCGTCACTGACCGCAGGCGACCTCATCTTCTCGATGGTACTGATTTGCGGTCTGTATACCCTGTTCCTGGTGGCAGAATTGTTCTTAATGTTCAAATTTGCACGCCTTGGCCCAAGCAGCCTGAAAACCGGTCGCTATCACTTTGAGCAGTCTTCCACGACTACTCAGCCGGCACGCTAAGACAGGAGTCGTCAAATGATCGATTATGAAGTATTGCGTTTTATCTGGTGGCTGCTGGTTGGCATTCTGCTGATTGGTTTTGCAGTCACTGACGGTTTCGACATGGGGGTGGGCATGCTCACCCGTTTCCTCGGTCGTAACGACACCGAGCGTCGAATTATGATTAACTCCATCGCACCACACTGGGACGGTAACCAGGTTTGGCTTATCACCGCGGGCGGCGCGCTGTTTGCTGCCTGGCCGATGGTCTATGCCGCTGCGTTCTCCGGCTTCTATGTCGCGATGATCCTCGTGCTGGCGTCTTTGTTCTTCCGTCCGGTCGGTTTTGATTATCGTTCCAAGATTGAAGACACCCGTTGGCGCAACATGTGGGACTGGGGCATCTTCATTGGTAGCTTCGTTCCGCCGCTGGTGATTGGCGTGGCGTTCGGTAACCTGTTGCAGGGCGTACCGTTCAACGTGGATGAATATCTGCGTCTGTACTACACCGGTAACTTCTTCCAGCTGCTTAATCCGTTCGGCCTGCTGGCTGGTGTGGTGAGCGTCGGGATGATCATCACTCAGGGCGCAACCTATCTGCAAATGCGTACCGTGGGCGAACTGCACCTGCGTACCCGTGCAACGGCTCAGGTGGCGGCGCTGGTGACACTGGTGTGCTTCGCACTGGCTGGTGTATGGGTGATGTACGGTATCGATGGTTATGTCGTGAAATCGACAATGGACCATTACGCAGCCTCTAACCCGCTGAATAAAGAAGTGGTTCGTGAAGCTGGCGCATGGTTGGTGAACTTCAACAATATGCCGATTCTGTGGGCTATTCCGGCGCTGGGTGTTGTTCTGCCGCTGCTGACCATCCTGACTGCACGTATGGATAAAGCCGCGTGGGCGTTTGTGTTCTCCTCCCTGACGTTGGCCTGCATCATCCTGACTGCCGGTGTCGCAATGTTCCCGTTTGTGATGCCGTCCAGCACCATGATGAATGCAAGTCTGACAATGTGGGATGCAACTTCCAGCCAGCTGACGCTTAACGTTATGACCTGGGTTGCGGTGGTTCTGGTTCCGATCATTCTTCTCTACACCACCTGGTGTTACTGGAAAATGTTCGGACGTATCACCAAAGAAGACATTGAACGTAACACCCACTCTCTGTACTAAGTAAGGAGCTAATAATGTGGTATTTCGCATGGATTCTGGGAACGCTTCTTGCCTGTTCGTTTGGGGTAATCACCGCGCTGGCGCTTGAGCACGTCGAATCAGGTAAAGCCGGTCAAGAAGACAGCTAATGAGTAAGATTATCGCAACGTTGTATGCGGTAATGGAAAAGCGCCCCTTGCGGGCGCTTTCCTTAGTGATGGCACTTCTGTTAGCAGGATGTATGTTTTGGGACCCATCACGTTTTGCCGCGAAGACCAGTGAACTGGAAATCTGGCATGGATTATTGCTGATGTGGGCCGTCTGCGCAGGCGTAATTCACGGCGTGGGTTTTCGTCCGCAGAAGGTTCTTTGGCAAGGGATTTTTTGCCCACTGCTTGCCGATATTGTTCTCATTGTCGGGCTGATTTTCTTCTTCTTTTAAATCAGAATTCTCTTTAAAAATTTATGGACCTTCAACAGTCCATAAATTTTTACGCTCCCTTAACTTGCCCTCATTCCCAAACCTCAATCGCACGCGTATAGTAGCAGCGTTTAAAAGTTCTAACTTTTGTTGCATTACCGGGATGTAAAGTGAATACAACGCTGTTTCGATGGCCGGTTCGCGTCTACTATGAAGATACCGATGCCGGTGGTGTGGTGTACCACGCCAGTTACATCGCTTTTTATGAAAGAGCACGTACAGAGATGCTGCGTCATCATCACTTCAGTCAACAGGCGCTGATGGCTGAACGCGTTGCCTTCGTGGTGCGTAAGATGACGGTGGAATATTACGCACCTGCGCGGCTCGACGATATGCTCGAAATACAGACTGAAATAACATCAATGCGTGGCACCTCTTTGGTTTTCACGCAACGTATTGTCAACGCTGAGAATACTCTGCTGAATGAAGCCGAGGTTCTGATTGTTTGCGTTGACCCACTCAAAATGAAGCCTCGTGCGCTTCCCAAGTCTATTGTCGCGGAGTTTAAGCAGTGACTGACATGAATATCCTTGATTTGTTCCTGAAGGCGAGCCTTCTGGTTAAACTTATCATGTTGATTTTGATTGGTTTTTCAATCGCATCCTGGGCCATTATTATCCAGCGGACCCGTATTCTTAACGCCGCAGCTCGTGAAGCAGAAGCGTTTGAGGATAAATTCTGGTCTGGAATCGAACTTTCTCGCCTCTATCAGGAGAGCCAGGGAAAACGAGATAATCTCTCGGGGTCGGAACAAATCTTTTACAGTGGGTTCAAAGAATTTGTGCGCCTGCATCGTGCCAACAGCCATGCACCGGAAGCCGTAGTGGAAGGTGCGTCGCGCGCGATGCGTATTTCCATGAACCGTGAGCTGGAAAGTCTGGAAACGCACATTCCGTTCCTCGGCACGGTGGGTTCTATCAGCCCGTATATCGGTCTGTTCGGTACAGTCTGGGGGATCATGCATGCCTTTATCGCTCTCGGCGCGGTGAAGCAGGCAACACTGCAAATGGTTGCTCCAGGCATCGCAGAAGCGTTGATTGCCACAGCTATCGGTCTGTTCGCCGCTATTCCAGCGGTTATGGCCTACAACCGCCTCAACCAGCGCGTAAACAAACTGGAACTGAATTACGACAACTTTATGGAAGAGTTTACCGCGATTCTGCACCGCCAGGCGTTTACCGTTAGCGAGAGCAACAAGGGGTAAGCCATGGCCAGAGCGCGTGGACGAGGTCGTCGCGATCTCAAGTCCGAAATCAACATCGTACCGTTGCTGGACGTACTGCTGGTGCTGCTGCTGATCTTTATGGCAACGGCGCCAATTATTACCCAGAGCGTGGAGGTCGATCTGCCAGACGCTACTGAATCACAGGCAGTGAGCAGTAACGATAATCCGCCTGTGATTGTTGAAGTGTCTGGTATTGGTCAGTACACCGTGGTGGTTGAGAAAGATCGTCTGGAGCGTTTACCACCTGAGCAGGTGGTGGCGGAAGTGTCCAGCCGTTTCAAGGCCAACCCGAAAACGGTCTTTCTGATCGGTGGCGCAAAAGATGTGCCTTACGATGAAATAATTAAAGCGCTGAACTTGTTACACAGTGCGGGTGTGAAATCGGTTGGTTTAATGACGCAGCCTATTTAAGCATCTGCGTTTCCCTTGCTTTAAGAGAGCGGGTAACAGGCGAACAGTTTTTGGGAACCGAGAGTGTCAAAGGCAACCGAACAAAACGACAAGCTCAAACGGGCGATAATTATTTCAGCAGTGCTGCATATCATTTTATTTGCGGCGCTGATCTGGAGTTCGTTCGATGAGAACATAGAAGCTTCAGCCGGTGGCGGCGGTGGTTCATCCATCGACGCCGTCATGGTTGATTCAGGCGCAATAGTTGAGCAGTACAAGCGCATGCAAAGCCAGGAATCAAGTGCGCAGCGTTCTGAAGAACAGCGTAAGAAACAGGAGCAGCAGGCTGCTGAAGAGTTGCGCGAGAAACAAGCTGCAGAACAGGAACGCCTGAAGCAAATTGAAAAAGAACGTTTAGCAGCTCAGGAGCAGAAAAAGCAGGCTGAAGAAGCGGCTAAACAAGCTGAGTTAAAGCAAAAACAAGCGGAAGAGGCGGCAGCGAAAGCTGCGGCAGATGCTAAAGCGAAGGCCGAAGCGGATGCTAAAGCTGCGGAAGAAGCAGCGAAGAAAGCAGCTGCGGACGCGAAGAAAAAAGCAGAAGCAGAAGCCGCCAAAGCCGCAGCAGAAGCGCAGAAAAAAGCTGAGGCCGAAGCCGCCAAAGCTGCAGCGGCGCTGAAGAAGAAAGCGGAAGCGGCAGAAGCAGCCGCTGCGGAAGCAAGAAAGAAAGCAGCTGCTGAAGCTGCTGAAAAGGCGAAGGCAGAAGCTGAGAAGAAAGCGGCTGCTGAAAAGGCGGCTGCGGATAAGAAAGCAGCCGCAGAGAAAGCCGCAGCCGAGAAAAAAGCAGCGGCAGAAAAAGCGGCTGCTGAAAAGGCTGCCGCTGATAAGAAAGCCGCTGCAGAAAAAGCCGCCGCAGACAAAAAAGCGGCAGCGGCAAAAGCAGCAGCTGAAAAAGCGGCTGCAGCAAAAGCTGCCGCAGAGGCAGATGATATTTTCGGTGAACTAAGCTCTGGTAAGAATGCACCGAAAACGGGGGGAGGGGCGAAAGGGAACAATGCTTCGCCTGCCGGGAGTGGTAATACTAAAAACAATGGCGCATCAGGCGCAGATATCAATAACTATGCCGGGCAGATTAAATCTGCTATCGAAAGTAAGTTCTATGATGCTTCGTCTTATGCAGGTAAAACCTGTACGTTGCGCATAAAACTGGCACCAGATGGCATGTTACTGGATATCAAACCTGAAGGTGGCGATCCCGCACTTTGTCAGGCTGCACTGGCAGCAGCTAAACTTGCGAAGATCCCAAAACCACCAAGCCAGGCAGTATATGAAGTGTTCAAGAACGCACCATTGGACTTCAAACCGTAATCGCGATGTTGGGCGTCACGGCGGTCAACATCAGACACCGGTTATCGTCGGGTTCTGGTAGTTTTGTGTATTTGAGTTTGTTAACATTCTGCTAAATTATCGTGGGCTATCTGTCCAGATAAGGGAGATATGATGAAGCAGGCATTACGAGTAGCATTTGGTTTTCTCATACTGTGGGCGTCAGTTCTGCATGCTGAAGTCCGCATTGTGATCGACAGTGGTGTAGATTCCGGTCGTCCTATTGGTGTCGTTCCATTCCAGTGGGCGGGACCAGGTGCGGCACCTGAAGATATTGGCGGCATCGTTGCTGCTGACTTGCGTAACAGCGGTAAATTTAATCCGTTAGATCGCGCTCGTCTGCCTCAACAGCCAGGTAGCGCGCAGGAAGTTCAACCGGCTGCATGGTCTGCGCTGGGCATTGACGCTGTCGTAGTAGGTCAGGTAACTCCGAATCCGGACGGTTCTTATAATGTCGCTTATCAGCTGGTTGATACCGGCGGTGCACCGGGTACTGTACTTGCTCAGAACTCATACAAAGTAAACAAGCAATGGCTGCGTTACGCTGGTCATACCGCCAGTGATGAAGTGTTTGAAAAACTGACCGGCATTAAAGGTGCGTTCCGTACCCGTATTGCCTATGTTGTTCAGACCAATGGCGGCCAGTTCCCGTATGAGTTGCGCGTGTCTGACTATGATGGCTACAACCAGTTTGTGGTTCACCGTTCTCCGCAGCCGCTGATGTCTCCGGCGTGGTCACCGGACGGTTCTAAACTGGCATATGTTACCTTCGAAAGCGGTCGTTCCGCGCTGGTTATCCAGACGCTGGCTAACGGTGCGGTGCGTCAGGTTGCTTCATTCCCGCGTCACAACGGTGCGCCTGCATTCTCGCCAGACGGCAGCAAACTGGCTTTCGCGCTGTCTAAAACCGGTAGCCTGAATCTGTACGTAATGGATTTAGCCTCTGGTCAAATCCGTCAGGTGACAGATGGTCGCAGCAACAACACCGAACCGACCTGGTTCCCGGACAGTCAGAACCTGGCCTTTACCTCTGACCAGGCCGGTCGTCCGCAGGTTTATAAAGTGAATATCAACGGCGGTGCGCCGCAACGTATTACCTGGGAAGGTTCGCAGAACCAGGATGCGGATGTCAGCAGCGACGGTAAATTTATGGTAATGGTCAGCTCCAATGGTGGGCAGCAGCACATTGCCAAACAAGATCTGGTAACGGGAGGCGTACAAGTTCTGTCCTCAACGTTCCTGGATGAAACGCCAAGTCTGGCACCTAACGGCACTATGGTAATCTACAGCTCTTCTCAGGGGATGGGATCCGTGCTGAATTTGGTTTCTACAGATGGGCGTTTCAAAGCGCGTCTTCCGGCAACTGATGGACAGGTCAAATTCCCTGCCTGGTCGCCGTATCTGTGATAATAATTAATTGAATAGTAAAGGAATCATTGAAATGCAACTGAACAAAGTGCTGAAAGGGCTGATGATTGCTCTGCCTGTTATGGCAATTGGGGCATGTTCTTCCAACAAGAACGCCAGCAATGACGGCAGCGAAGGCATGCTGGGTGCCGGCACTGGTATGGATGCGAACGGCGGAAATGGCAACATGTCTTCCGAAGAGCAGGCTCGTCTGCAAATGCAACAGCTGCAGCAGAACAACATCGTTTACTTCGATCTGGACAAATACGATATCCGTTCTGACTTCGCTCAAATGCTGGATGCACACGCAAACTTCCTGCGTAGCAACCCGTCTTACAAAGTCACCGTAGAAGGTCACGCGGACGAACGTGGTACTCCGGAATACAACATCTCCCTGGGTGAACGTCGTGCGAACGCCGTTAAGATGTACCTGCAGGGTAAAGGCGTTTCTGCAGACCAGATCTCCATCGTTTCTTACGGTAAAGAAAAACCTGCAGTACTGGGTCATGACGAAGCGGCATACTCCAAAAACCGTCGTGCGGTACTGGTTTACTAAGAGAATTGCATGAGCAGTAACTTCAGACATCAACTATTGAGTCTGTCGTTACTGGTTGGTATAGCGGCCCCCTGGGCCGCTTTTGCTCAGGCACCAATCAGTAGTGTCGGCTCAGGCTCGGTCGAAGACCGTGTCACTCAACTTGAGCGTATTTCTAATGCTCACAGCCAGCTTTTAACCCAACTCCAGCAACAACTCTCTGATAATCAGTCCGATATTGATTCCCTGCGTGGTCAAATTCAGGAAAATCAGTATCAACTGAATCAGGTCGTGGAGCGGCAAAAGCAGATCCTGTTGCAGATCGATAGCCTCAGCAGCGGTGGCGCAGCGGCACAATCAGCCAGCGGCGATCAAAGCGGGGCGGCGGCAACGACGCCGACAGCTGATGCAGGTGCTGCAAATGCTGGTGCGCCGGTGAAAAGCGGCGATGCAAACACTGATTACAATGCAGCTATTGCGCTGGTGCAGGATAAATCCCGCCAGGATGACGCGATGGCGGCATTTCAGAATTTCATCAAAAATTATCCTGATTCAACTTACCTGCCCAACGCCAATTATTGGCTGGGTCAGTTAAACTACAACAAGGGTAAGAAAGATGATGCGGCGTACTATTTTGCTTCGGTGGTGAAAAACTATCCGAAGTCACCAAAGGCTGCAGATGCGATGTTTAAAGTTGGCGTCATCATGCAGGATAAAGGTGATACTGCGAAAGCAAAAGCCGTGTATCAGCAGGTTATCAGTAAATACCCTGGTACTGATGGCGCTAAACAGGCGCAAAAACGTCTGAACGCCATGTAATGCATAACACGCGACCAGAAGTCGCATTATTTCTGGTCGTGTCGTGCGAATCATAAGCAGTTGAGTGATCTACATCGAAATTTTTGTTGCGCTCAAGTCTGAAATCAGTAATATATGCCGCCGTTGCCACGGGATATCAAACAAACCAAAAGCAACGCAAAAGTGGGTCGTTAGCTCAGTTGGTAGAGCAGTTGACTTTTAATCAATTGGTCGCAGGTTCGAATCCTGCACGACCCACCACTAACATAGTTAGTTGTAGTATCCAGCGTAGTATCGGGTGATTAGCTCAGCTGGGAGAGCACCTCCCTTACAAGGAGGGGGTCGGCGGTTCGATCCCGTCATCACCCACCACCGGGTCGTTAGCTCAGTTGGTAGAGCAGTTGACTTTTAATCAATTGGTCGCAGGTTCGAATCCTGCACGACCCACCAATTTTAACATCTAACTCGGATGTTAAGCGTGTAGGATAACGTTGCGTCAGCAACGGCCCGTAGGGCGAGCGAAGCGAGTCATCCTGCACGACCCACCACTAATTACGGTGGATTAGGTGGAAATAGTTTGTAGTATCCAGCGCAGTATCGGGTGATTAGCTCAGCTGGGAGAGCACCTCCCTTACAAGGAGGGGGTCGGCGGTTCGATCCCGTCATCACCCACCACTCGGGTCGTTAGCTCAGTTGGTAGAGCAGTTGACTTTTAATCAATTGGTCGCAGGTTCGAATC